>NZ_JBQAHZ010000028.1:0-63267 GCF_051917185.1 Bacillus cereus group sp. MYBK108-1 | reverse complement strand
TGGGTAATGAACTCTTGTCTTCAAACGAAAAACACCTCCATTGAATTTGCATACTTAGTATGCGAATTCAGGAGGTGTTTTTTTCATGTACCACTATTCGGGTTCACTTCAGTTAAAGCCGGAGTTTTTTTATTAGAATGCACGATTCACAACGTCTTTAACCTCTTCAAGATATTGCTTACGCACACTGTCATCCACAGAAGGGACACTTGTATAGAATGTATGCTCAATTGTTTCAATGCCTGTAAATTCAAAAATACCAACATCCGCTGTTTTCTTCATTGCATCAAACATGCCGCCTGCTGTGTATGCTTCTTTCGTATTGCCCATTGTAGATAATAACAATCCTTTTTTACCGCTTAATAACTTTTCAATGCCGTTTTCACCGTAAGCATAAGCAAATCCATGGCTAAATACACGGTCAACGTATCCTTTTAAAATAGCAGGAAGTCCCGCCCACCACACTGGATAAATGAATGTAATGCTGTCAGCCCAAGAGATATGTTCTTGTTCTTCTTTAATATCTTCTGGTGTATTTCCTTGAGAAAATGAGATGAAATCGGAAGCGCCTAATACTGGATTAAAGTTTAATTCGTATAGATCGCGAACGCGTACTTCGTGACCTTTTCCTTCTAATTCACTTTTTACCGTTTCTAAAATCGCATGGTTGAAGCTTTCTGTATTCGGGTGTGCATAAACGATTACATGTTTCATTTTTCTTCCTCCTATTTGTGGATATGTGAATAGCTATTTGTATTTCTGTAACTATTATGGTTACTACTTTTATAGAAGTCAAGTAATACATATGTATGTATAAAAAGACGCTCGAAAATCGCCTTTTTATACCCCGCTCATACAAAGTACAAAGAAGACGAATAAAATGATAACAATACCAATGCCGAAGTTAAATACGAGAGTACTATCCATATATATAGCCTCCTTGTTTGAAAGTAAAAAGCACTCTAGTTAAGAGTGCTTTTTTATTTTGAATCTACTTTATAACTTTTAGAAAGTGATTCATGCGTGTCATGATTTACATTATTTTATGTATTTATACTTTGAAATGAGTAAGTCCTTGTTGGATATAGAAAAAAAGACACTCGTTCGAGTGTCTTTTAAGATGACAAAATGTGCCAATTGCTTGAGGTTGATAAGACGCTAATTTCCGTGTTAACGCCTTTTCTCTAATCAAGAAGTGTAGCAACAGCGATTCAAATAAATTGTACCATCTGTTTAATAGCTGTGCGTATGTAATTCTGCATATTGCAATTAGAGGGAAATTTAATGTGAAAAATGAATGAGTAAATATATAGAAATTTGATAAGGAGTGAGAAGGTTGGATATACATGTGTTAACAAAAGAAGAAGCAAATGAGATAAATACGTGGACGTACGAGGAACCATATAGTTTATATAGTTTTTCAGGCGAGAAAGAAGTAATAGAAGAGCTATTAGATGGAACGTATTATGGCTGTTGTGTCGATCAAGGAGAGTTCATCGGCTATTTTTGTTTTGGAGAAAATGCACAAGTACCAGGTGGAAGAGATGCTAATTTATATGGTGGAGAAGATGTGATTGATATCGGACTTGGTATGAAGCCGGCGTTAACTGGGAAAGGAATGGGGAAAGAATTTTTCCAAGCTGGAATAGCGTTTGCCACGAAAGAGTTTAACGCAAAAATGTTTCGATTAAGCGTAGCAACATTTAATACAAGAGCGATTACGCTATATAAAAATATCGGATTTAAGCAAGGGCCTATTTTTTTGAGCCGCGGAAGAGAATTTATGCTTATGGAATACGAAAGACCATCAGCATGAAACTGACGGTCTAGAAAACATTATTATTCCGAGTGATCAGCTCGGTGCGCTAAACGGCTTGAGGCAGCGGCAGCAATTCCGCCAACGATATCGTCAAGGAACGTGTGCACTTTTCCAGTTGATTTATCATTTAAGTATTCTAAAATACCAGGTTTTAATTTATCGATATATCCAAAGTTCGTGAAACCGATAGATCCGTATACATTCACGATAGAAAGTGCGATAACTTCATCAATTCCGTATAAGCCTTCATCACGTTTTACAATATCTTGTAACGGCTCACTTAGCATTCCCTTTTCAGCAAGGACATCAAGCTCGATACCAGTAATCAGTGCGTTTTGTACTTCACGTTTTGATAGTACACGTTCTACATTGTAACGGCATTCTGACATCTCTAAATTTGGATGATATTTTTTTTGAAGAAAATGAACAAGTTCAGCAATATCGTCAATTGTTACACCGCGTTCTTGTAATAGTTGTAATGCTCTTTCTTGTAGTTGATTTGATTCTTTCATGTTTATCACCTTTTTTTCTTTTTAGTATTTGTATACGTTTCGTTGCTTTATCATGTGCATAGGAATGAAAGGCGAGCACAAGCTCATATATATAAAGAAAAACCATAGGTGGCGACTGCGATGATTCAGCATATTTATGAGCATTATCACATGCATGTTAAAGAATTAATCCCCCTTGGCCCCTATAAAAGCTTTTGGATTCGCAACAAAATTTATGTACTTGTTCCAATTGGAGAAATGGAGGAAGAAGTACTTGTAGAGATGAAAAAGCTCAGTGATTATATGAACCAGCAAGGGGATATAACTGTAGCGACTTTCGTTCCGACTATACACGGCTACTATGTAAGTGAGATAGAAGAACAAAATTACTGCTTATTAAAAGGTATGCGCACGTTAGAACGACATGCTATGTCATTAGGAAGTGAGCTTTCTATATTCCATAAACGAGGTGCATTCTTTCCAGAAGAAATTGAGCAATTAAGCCGTATTGGTGAATGGAAAGCGTTATGGGAAAAGAGACTCGATCAGTTAGAAAAGTTTTGGCAATCACAAGTGATGAACCACCCTACAGACGTATTCGATCAATTGTTTATTGAATCCTTCCCGTATTACTTAGGAGTTGCAGAAAATGCCATTCAATATGTTGTTGATACAGAAATGGATGATACGCCGCAACTAACGGATGCAGCGACAATTTGCCAAGAACGATTCACACCTTTATTATGGCATCAAACGAAGCGTCTCAAACTCCCTTTTGATTGGGTGTATGATCACCCAACTCGAGATATAGCAGAATGGATTCGCTATATGATGATTGAAAAAAAGAAAGACTGGGATCAAACAATCGTTCAATTTGTTACAGATTATGAACGAAATTACTCGCTGTCCTCATTTGGTTGGCGCTTATTATTTGCAAGGCTCCTGTTCCCGCTTCACTATTTTGAAACGGTCGAACGATATTACCAAACTGGAAACGAAGAACAAAAAAGCATATATAGAGATCGCTTAGAAGCCATTTTACACGATGTGAACCGCTCAGAGCAATTTATGAAGCATTTTTATGGCTCACTTCGTTTACCAGTAGATAAGCTCGGGATTAGAAAATTAGATTGGCTATCTTAAAAATATAAAAAAGAGACCGAGTGAGGTCTCTTTTTTATATACCACAATTTTATGTAATACATTATGCCCCTACCTGCTGATCTGTACATATATTTAAAACGAATTGATGCCTTTCGAGCTTTTCATTTACTTTACCTAATAATTCTTGCTGGATTTCTTTAAATAAAAATTGATAGCTTGTATTCCATGTTGGTATAACGGATGAAAGGCCTAATAAATACTCTTTTTTCTTTTCTAGTTCTTGAATTGTTACAAAAGTGTTCCCCATTTTTGGCATGTGTCGTCCCCCTATGTTTTTTTACTGTATATGTGTGAACGATTCACTATATAGTATTAATTATCGCATTTTTTGAGAGGGATTTCCAATTTTGTTTTATGATGTTAACGGATAAATGTGATTTGAATAAAAAAAGGAGACCAAATTTGGTCTCCTTTTAGAAGGCGATTCTGAACGAGCCGCTTCCGCTTTTAGATTAAAATACTTGTTCTACTTCGATAACGCCTGGTACTTCTTCAAGTAACGCGCGCTCGATACCAGCTTTTAGTGTGATTGTAGAACTTGGGCAGCTTCCGCATGCACCCATAAGGCGTAGTTTTACGATACCTTCTTCAATGTCTACTAATTCAACGTCTCCGCCATCGCGAAGTAAGAATGGACGTAATTTATCTAATACTTCTAATACTTGTTCTTGCATATGTGGGTTTTCCATTTTTATCGACTCCTTTCATCAGTTTTATTATAATCAAGATAGAGGGGAAAATCTATTTTTTCTCTTCTTGTTTTATTGTCGAAATATTGTATCGTGTTTTTTCAGTATAGGGGTATGGAATAAGTTTGTAAAATGATGTGCTTATGTAATAAGACATCTGAATATACTGTTGGGACAAGAAGTGGGGGAGAAGAAATGGTTAATGTTCAAGTGTATGGGACGAAAGTAATTTGTGCGAGCTGCGTCGGAATGCCATCTTCAACAGAAACGTTTGAATGGTTACAAGCGGCAATTGGTCGTAAATATGAAGGACAAGAAAATAAATTTAATTTCGAGTATATTGATTTCCAAGAAGAACAAGAAGATGCAGATAAAAAAGCATTCGCAGAGCGCGTAGTGGAAGAAGATTTATTTTATCCGGTCGTTCTTGTAAATGGAGAAATTGTTGGAGAAGGAAATCCTCGTTTGAAGGATGTTTATGAAGAAATCGAGAAATATTTATAAAACAAGAAGTCTTTGCGAATTTGCAAAGGCTTTTTTTATTGGAGGGATAGATATGAAAAATGGAGTGAAGCATGCGTTACCAACGGAAGTACAACAGTTAATGGAGCGGTACACAGTAGAATTAAAAGAAATTTTTTTAGATGAAAAAATAGTAGGGGTATATATTTACGGCTCCATCGCACTTGGTGCATTTTATGCAGAAACGAGCGATGTTGATTTTGTTACAGTGATAAGTGATTCCGTGAATGAAGCTGAAAAACAGCAGCTTGTGGAACTACATAAGAAACTTAGTGATAATACGCTAGGTAAAAGAATGGACGGTATGTATATTCCGCTTGCTGACTTAGGGAAATACAATGATGAAATGAACGAGTACGTGTATTGTGCAGATGGTAAAGCTAATGTTGGTCATTGGGACATTAATGCGGTCACATGGTGGACGTTGAAAAATCAAGGCATTACAGTTACAGGAAAAGAAGCAGAAGATCTTCCGCTGCAAATACAATGGAATGATGTAGTAAATACGATGAAATACAACGTAGAACAGTACTGGAGTGAAAAGGTGAAGAAGCCATATTTATTTTTTATAGAAGAGTGGGTAGAATCAGCTGTCGTTACGATGGGACGCATTTTATATACACTAGATTATAAAACAATCGTTTCAAAAGATAGAGGATTGCAATACTTGTCAGAACGTTCAGCGGAAGAATGGGAGCTCTTATTAAAAGAAGTAGCGAGAATACGGCACAATCCAAAAGAAAAGCGAATGCTCTCAAGGTGGAGAAGAGCAGATATGACGAAGAGGTACTTACTGCATTTAATTGAGACGTGTAGAGAGAAATGGTAGGGAAGAAAATGGACAATACAGTGGGGGGTATTGTCTTTTTTATTTTGTAGTAGATAGAAAAGTATTTACAAGTATTGTGTAGAGGAAAGATAATAGAAAAAAATATGCGCATGGGGGAAGATGATGAGTAAATATAAATTACATATAGATAAAGAACAACTATGGAAAGGCTGCGTTTTAAATTCGATTGCCCATGCAATTAATGTAGCGCATTGTCCAGATTTCTCACATGAAAGTTCATGGGATGGATTTAACTATAGTATGCAAGATAGCCAAGGCGGACAAGGGACAATTACGTTTCATCCGAATTACACGATTGTATGTCTTCAAGATGTGAATAGCGAGAGAATTGATGAGTGGATTGATGCGAAAAATTATTTTGAAGGGGCACCTTCGGAAGTAATAGATATTGCGAAAGAAGAAGCACTTCAATACGTATTAGAAGAAGTAGAAGGCGAAACAGTTCCTTTTATTACAACTGCATTTTGGATTGAGGATAGTGGTGCGTATTCAATTGATTCATTTGAAGAGATGGAAGAGCACGGCGGATTCTTATTAGAAATTCCATTACTTGATACAGAATCAGCAATAGAAAGACTGGAAGAAGAGTATGAACTGACAGAGGAACAAATAGAGCTTTTACAACTCGTGTATAAGAAAAAAATCCAAAGTCCAAATGAGGAAATTAAGTTGTCTAAAGAAGAAATAGCAATGATTGGAACGGAAGATAGCGAAGGATTGGAAGTTAGTAAGGACTCATTTGAAGAAATGAATATTACTTGGGAGTTGTAGGGGGAGGATAAAATATTTCTGATTTAAAAAGTCACAAAAGGAATATAAAGCACAATGTGAAATTACAGTGCACTTTTTACTAGTTTTTTCATATACATATCAACCTCATGAAAGAATAGGGGCTCTTTTTCCTCGGTATTCAGATGCACGGTGCAATGTAAATATTGCTGTAAGTAGCGATTAGCTTGTTCGTACTGTTTTAATTTGTAGAAAGAAAAACAGGTAAGAAGTAGAAACGCTTTTTCTTCTAATGTTGGAACGACAGCTAGTACGGGAGTAATGGAATGCATATTTGTTTCCACTAAATTTTCATAAGATGCCCACGTTTGAAACCAGTCGAAAACAGTAGAAAGGTAACCCGGAATAGCGATAGTTTCATGTGAAACATTATGCAATAGCTGGTTCTGTTTGATATGTATAGGCTCTATTCTCGTTTGTAGAATGCAATCGAATATTGAAATGTTTTCTTTTATTTGTAATTGGTTCGTAATAAGCTGCGGGAGACCGATAGGGTGAACTCCTATATTTATATAAAAATCATCTCCAAACTGGCTTTTTTGTATGTTAATGAGCTTATAAAATCCGTTTTCAGCTTTGAAAAATGTATGTCTTTTTTTCTTAAAGCCGAGTGGTTTTAAAGTGGCGTGTAAATTTGTAATAAAATCTTGCTCCTTTTTAGAGCCAGGCTTATTCTTCGTCATATTCATAAGAGCGGTCAAAAGTTATATGAAGTAAATATGTCTTTTGAAATTGAATTGCCTCCATTTCTTATCGGAGAGATGATGGTATTGTCCTTAGGAGAAGGCAGAATTTGTGGTATTAATATTCAAACAGGTAAAGTGCTTTGGAACAATACTACTCTACATGATATTACAGAGGTTCTGTTATATAAAGATGGAGAAATTTACATTGCAACTTCAAATTTAGAATTGATAATACTTGATGCTGAATGTGGTGAAGTAAAAGATATAATTAAACTCCCTAAAAATGTTGTTGTAATAGATTTTATTGTATCAATTGAGGAAGGTAATAATGGACTATTCATTAGTTGTGTAAGTGGAAATATGTTTGAAATAGTAGAAGGCTAATTTGTGAGCGCTCTTAAGTCGAGATGTTTGTTTTAAAATAGTAGTATATATTCACTAAAAAGGATGTATAAAAATGATTTTGGTGCATCCTTTTTAGTGAATATATAAAATAATTAACTTAGTGTATTAAAGATATGATACACGATTATTTTAATATATTTAAAAGTAAAATGAAATAAGAAACGGATAATTGTCGGAATATATTCGATTTCCGTTCATTTTTATGAAATATGTGTACTTTTTGTTAGATTCCTTCATTTTGTCCATATACAATAAATGTATATAGAAATAAGAAAAGGATGATGTACGTGAAGGACACGGTTTTACAAGAAACGATTTCTCCACAAGAATTACATAAAGTTGTTCAAAAGAATACAGCTTATTATGACTTTAAGTGGGGTAAAGTAGAAAATCCAGCGCAAGGGAATACATGGAATTGGGTAGCCTTTTTCTTCCCAACTTTTTGGTTAGCTTATCGTAAAATGTATAAGTTATTTATTATATTTGCGTTATTGGCTATACCTAGTATAGTTATACCCCCTTTTATAGATATTCCAGATGGGATTTATGTAACATTTAGTTTAGCTCTTCAATTAGGAATGATGATATTTACTGGATGGCAAGGAAACCGTTTATATTATAAGCAGGCTGTTCGTGTTTTTCGTAAGGGAGAAGATGCGTCTGATCATGAGAAGGCGTATTTCTTACAATCAAAGGGCGGCGTGAGTATTGCTGGTATGATTGGTTTACAGATTATAGTCGGGATTGTGTATGGATTAGCTGCGTTCGGGCTGTCCTTTTTACCAACTGAGCCGAATATTAAAAACGTTGTTCGTTCAAGTGGCGAAGGGGTTACTTTAGAGATTATGACTGATAATCCAACTTGGAAGTTTGTGAAGAAAGAAAAAGATTATGACGTAGTAGAGTTTACTGGTTATGATTATACAGAGAAGAAAAACGTGAAAATTAAATTTGCTGTTTATTTCGATGAAGATTATTTCGAGTGGCAAGAGGTATATGAAAATAATAAGAAGTTAAGTGAAGAAGAAGTAGAAGAATATCAAATTTACATTGAAGAAAATAATTGGGGTTTCTAGAGGGAACTCGTTCATTTTGAAAAGAAGAATCTTGTGAAGGTTCTTCTTTTATTTATTAGGGGAAGAGAAATAATTTCAGCATTAATAGAAGCTCTAATAGGATCGATTAGTTTAAGTACGGGTTTACACACGAAAAAGATTGATGCTAACATACGTTACTTGCAGCAGTATGAATGGTTTCGAATGATATATAAAGACGAAAAGTATCGAAAGTTATTTATTACGAACTACAAAGTTCGCTCATATTTACAAAGTAAGCTAAGAGTTCGATTGCTTGTAAAAAATAAAAATACACAACGAAGATTTTTAAAATTAGTAGAAGAGCAAATAGAAAAACGGCATACAAATTGAAATTTTGTAAAATACAATAAAAAATGAGAATTTGAGGTAGGCTTGTCAATAACGTGAGACTATGGCACTATAAAGAAATGCTATACAAATTTTATTTATCGAGATGTAAACATCAATTTTGATTTTTACGTATAAATAATGAACGGAGGAAATGAATTTATGGCTACTTTACCAAATTGTCCAAAATGTAATTCAGAATATACGTATGAGGATGGCGTTCTTTTCGTATGTCCAGAATGTGCTCATGAATGGGGCCAAGAAGCAGAAGCTGAAAATAATGATGGTGCGAAAGTTGTAAAAGATGCGAACGGAAACGTTCTTCAAGACGGCGATGCAGTTACTGTTATTAAAGATTTAAAAGTAAAAGGAACTTCTTCAGTTGTGAAGATCGGTACGAAAGTAAAGAGTATCCGTCTAGTTGATGGCGATCACGATATCGATTGCAAAATCGACGGCTTCGGAGCTATGAAGTTAAAATCACAGTTCGTTAAGAAGGCGTAAGTAAATAGAAGAGGAGGCGAATAGCCTCCTCTTTTTATTATGTCACTTTTTGTCGGTAAATCGATATTTCGTACAAAATCGTTGATATATTCTGAGTTATGATAGATATATTTGAAAAATCGTTGATATATTGCAAGTTATGATAGATATATTGAAAAAATCGTTAATATAATTTCATTCATCGTGAACTACGCACGATTCACCGTGCACCATAGTCAATTTCTTTCAATTGACATCGCTTATTAAAGAACGTTTTATATCCAAGCTGTAAAAAGATAATGACAGCAAAGGCAGTACTTCCAGAAATACCGAGTATGATGGCGATTTGATATTGAATGGCTGTGAATGGTGATACACCGGATAATATTTGACCAGTCATCATGCCTGGTAAGCTTATAATTCCCATTCCGACCATAGAATTAATTGTTGGTAAAATAGCAGAGTCAAAAGCGTCTCGAATGAGCGGAGCAGCTGCTTCTTTCGGTGTTGCGCCGAGCATAAGTGCACCTTCAATTTGACCTCTTTGCGATTTCATATTGTTTAAGAACGTATTTGCGCCGAGAGAAACACCAGTCATGGCATTCCCAACTAACATTCCTGTAATAGGGACGATATATTGCGGAGCATACCACGGATCATGTCCGATAATAACAAAGATAAATAGTAGAAGTGGCCCAATTGATCCGGCGACCATGGAAAGGGCGGCTACTCGTTTTAATTCTTTAGACATCGGGATGTTAACTCGTTTATAAATATTAAAAATTGCAAAGGTAGTAATAGAAGTAATGAGAGCAATTGTATAAAATGGATTACTGTTTTCAAATACGTATGTAAGGACATATGCAACAAGTACGAGCTGAATGGTCATACGGAATGTTGCGAGCGCGATTTGTTTTTCGCGAGGTATTCCTTTTAATTTTACAAGTCCAATTAAAATAAGAATAAAAATATAGGCAGCTGCAAGTTGCCAAATTTGGAGTTCAATAACGCCCTTCAACAGAGAGCACTTCCTTTCTAGTTGCACCGTTTGCTTTACTAATCTCAATAATGTCGTCTGCAATTTCTTCTGGAAGTTGTTGTGAGTGTGTGATGAAGATAATTGTTTTTTTCTTTTTTCGTGCTAGTTCAGTAAATTGTTTCATAACGCGACGTTCTGTATCACTGTCTAATGCTGAAGTTGGTTCATCTAATAAATAGACAGGCGGATCCATAAGTACGATACGTGCAAAGGCAAGTCTTTGTTTTTCACCGCCGGATAATGAGGAGGCGCTATCTTCTAATTGCTTGTCTAAGCTAACGGTTTGTAGTGCGCTCCGCAGGGCATCATCATTTGGAAATGGTTTTTCAGAAAGACGAAGTCCCATTAATAGATTTTCTTTAACGGTTCCATCAAAAAGAGGTGGAGTTTGCCCAAGCATAACTACGTCACGACGTAATTGAATAGGCGGATAATCAGAAATTAACTTTCCGTTATATTCAATTGTGCCGGATGTTGGAGATTGTAAATCGTTTAACATGCGAAGCAATGTGCTTTTTCCGCTTCCGCTTTCACCGATAATGCAAGTGATCTTTTCTTTTTGAATCTGTAAATAAGGAATGTGTAGTATATCTTTATATATAACGTCTTTTAATATAAACATAAATCGCTCCTTTCTGATTCTAGTTATATCGTATCAAAAAAGAGGGGGAAATGGTTATAACGAACAACGTTTTTTCTGCGTCTTGAGTTTTATTAATAAGTTAAGTAAACGATCTAATTCTTGGCTGAAAGAAATCACTTTATCATGAGTGAATCCGTATCGTTCAACGAGATAGATTAACTCTTTCTTTTTCGCTTCTATTCGATTGTTTAGTTTCGATAAGTTCATAAGTGGAATGTAATGCCTCCTACAAAAGTATTTATCACATAAAAAATAAGACCGAATGAATTCGGTCTTCAAGGAAATAATAAAACAACTTACAAATAGCATACACTGTTTATCCATAGTTTTTAATATAAAAATGAAAAATAAATCATTATAAATATTGAGAAAGATGTGTCTGATAATTTTTAAAAACTCATGCAAAGAGGCTGCCTACATAGTAGACAGCCTGTAAAGTATTAACCCTTATGATATTTGTACATCCAAAGAAGACCAGATTTTAATAATCTCGGTACACGTCCCATTAACGGTTGGTTTGCGAGTAAACCAAATCCGTGTTTTTTACCAAGAGATCCTAGAACACCTTTTAATTTAATAACAGGTAGTTCATCAGGGAGTGGTTCATTATTCCAACGTTTTAATAATATTTGGACAATTTGTTCTCCTTGACCTTCAGCAAGTTGGGCAGATGGTGCATGTGGAAGTGCTGCGCAATCTCCTACAACGTAAACATGCTCGTTGTTTGGAATATTGTGATATTTCGTTAAGACAACCCGTCCGCTACCATCTTGTTCAACTGGAAGGTTTCGAACAACTTCATTTGCTTGAATACCAGCTGTCCAGACAATTGCATCACATTCAAGTGGTTCATCGTGATTATACACAATATTTGGTTCCACTTTTGTAATGTTAGAGTTTCTTATAATATTAACTTTATGTTTTACGAACCATTCTTCTACGTATCTACTTAATTTCTCTGGATACGGGAATAAAATTCTATCTTTTCGATCAAATAAATAGATTTTTAAATCAGAACGGCTTTCACGAAGTTCACTTGCTACTTCAACGCCACTTAAGCCAGCACCAACAACAGCTACTGTTGCATTTGGTTCTAGACTATTTAATTGTTCATATGTTTTACGTGTTTGTTCAATTGATTGTAGACTATGTGTATATTCCCTAGCCCCAGGAACGTTATGATATTTATCTTCACAGCCAAGTCCGATAATTAAGTCATCATATTGGATTGCTTCGCCGCCATCGAGATGAACAGCTTTTTCTTCGAGGTCAATATTTGTTATTGTGCCGTATTGAATATTGAGGCGTGGGTGTTCAGGAAACGGTATACGAATATGCGTTTCTGAAATAGTACCCGCAACTAATGCATAATATTCAGTTTTGAAGCAATGATATGGTACTTTGTCGATTAATGTCACTTGTACATCATCTGGAAGTTGGTTGCTTGGAAGTAGCCTTTGCAGAATTCTCATTCCACCGTAGCCGCCACCTAGTATTACGAGGTGTTTCATGATGGATTACCCCTTTTCTGTTGAAATATCCCCTAATCATAAAATTTTATATTAATAAAATATTTTGACTTTACTCAATCAAATTATATCGAATTTGTGAACAAATAACAATGCATGAATGAATACTCTGTTGTACAATAAGAAGAAAAGTAAAATAAACTGTTTTTCCTTTGTAGTTACTATTTCATTGGAAGTAGCATGTTATATAGAAGAAGTCATCTACTTTGAAGTGAAGTAATGAAGTAACTAAATAGTTTAGACTGTGTAACGAAAACAACAAGAAACAGCTTAGTTTTCTTCTTATAGATAAAGTGAAAAGGTAATTTGTTTTGTAGTACAGGGGGGAGAATTTTGATTAAACCATTAATTGAATTTTGTGTAGGTAACCTTGCAAGTGGTTCACAAGCAGCTCTAGAAAAATTAGAAAAAGATCCGAATTTAGATGTAATGGAGTACGGTTGTTTAGGGTATTGTGGTATTTGTTTTGAAGGACCGTTTGCACTTGTAAATGGTGAAGTTGTACAAGGTGCAACAGTAGAAGAGCTTGTTAATAATGTATATGAGTATTTGGATGAAAATCCAATGTTTTAAGGTGTTGCGAATTAGCAGCACCTTTTCCATTAGATAAAACTTTATTTTGTGGGGAAGGCTAATGCTGATTATTAGCCTTCCCCAATTGAAAATAGTGGGGTAAATAAAAAAAGGCCCTTTTTAGAAGGGCTTTTTTCTTACACAAATTGTGTAAGAGTGGCTCATCGCCAAACGTTGTCAAATATGAGAAACGGGGGACATTCATATTGTGTTCTAAAAGCATGCATTTTATACTTAACATAACAAATTATTTTTGGAGTGAATATAAATGAGCCAATTTTCTTTTACAAAAATGCATGGTCTTGGCAATAGTTATATATATGTAAATATGTTTGAAGAGCAAATTCCTGAAGAAGATTTAGCCCTTGTGGCCGAAAAGGTTTCAAATATTAATACTGGTATTGGAGCAGACGGGATGATTTTAATTTGCCCTTCAGACGTAGCTCCGGTGAAAATGCGCATGTTTAATAATGATGGTTCTGAAGGAAAGAGCTGTGGTAACGGTTTACGCTGCGTAGCGAAATATGCGTATGAGCATAAACTAGTAGAAGAAACAGTTTTTACAATTGAAACGTTGGCTGGTATTGTAACGGCTGAAGTAACAGTAGAAGGTGGTGTCGTGACATTAGCGAAAATCGATATGGGGGCACCGCGTCTAACACGTGCAGAAATACCGATGCTTGGTGAAGGTGAAACGCCATTTATTCGTGAAAACTTCTTATATAATAATCATCGTTATGCATTTACAGCTGTTTCAATGGGAAATCCGCATGCGGTTATTTTGGTTGATGATGTAGAAAAAGCACCTCTTACAACACTTGGACCAGTCCTTGAGACACATGAAATGTTTCCAGAGCGAGTAAATGTTGAGTTTATCGAAATTTTGAATGATGACGAGATGAACTTCCGTGTTTGGGAACGTGGATCTGGTGTAACGCAAGCTTGCGGAACAGGAGCGTGCGCTGCAGTTGTAGCTGCTATTTTAAATGGAAAGATGGAACGCGGTAAGGAAATTACTGTTCATTTAGCTGGTGGCGATTTAATGATTGCGTGGACTGAAGAGGGAAACGTGTTGATGAAAGGACCTGCGGAAGTAATTTGCCGCGGAGTGTATGAGTACAAGATAGAAGCGTAAAGATGTATAATGGACTAAGAACAGAAAGGAAGGTGTATTTCATGATTGAAGTAACAGAACAAGCAGCTTTTCAAATTAAAGATATGTTAAAAGATGCTGAAGATGGAGAGAAGTATGTGCGCCTTGCTGTACACGGCGGCGGATGTAGCGGTCTTTCTTACGGCTTAGGATTTGAAGTAGAACCAAAAGAAGACGACACAGTTCTTGAGTTTTTCGGTGTTGAATTTGTTATCGATACAGAAAGTGCTCCAATTGTTAAAGGAGTAAAAATTGACTATAAACAATCTATGCTTGGCGGTGGATTCACAATCGACAATCCAAACGCAATCGCATCATGCGGATGTGGATCATCTTTCCGTACAGCGACGAATGCTGGTAAACCAGAAGAGTGCTAAGTTTTTAGACGAAATAGAAAAGGCCTTTTTAGCGATGGAATAAAATCGTTAGAAAGGTCTTTTCTTTTGGCGTTAAAACAGAAAATGCATGTAAAGTTACTTTGGAATTTAATTTAAATGTTATTATATATAGGATATGTGATTTATATTGTGAATTCCAGTTTCATATTGCTCGTTTTAAGATAAGATTTCGTAACGGAAATGTAAATAAATAGAAGAAATATACTATTTATTAGTTGTATTTAATGTTAATATTTGTAACGAAGATGATTGGCGATCGTGTTCGGACTAGCTGTAGTTTCACCGGTTATTACTAATAGGTAGATTTATCCCATAAAAGCCCGATTGGTGAGGGCTGATTAAAGTTTCACTTTATATAAAAAAGGTGTATGAGGGAGAAGGCTATAGCAAATTGTATAGAACTGAATAGTTCCGTATTCATTAAAATACGTTGATTACTAGATATTAAAAAACACCGGGGGGATTAGAATGAAGTTATTTAAGAAAGTACTTATAGTAGGGGTGGCGTTGACTACAGTATCGATTTTGGGAGCTTGTTCTAGCGATACAGACGTATTAACAAAAGTAGGAGCAAAGCAACCAGCGAAGGCCGAAGGTGAAGAAGTATTAAAAGATCAGAAGAAAACACCTATGACCACGAGTAAACGTGAAAGTATTAAAAATGAGGATGCTCCATCATCAAAGAAGCGTTATATTTTTCATGACGAATCTCAAAAGATTGAGGAAGGTATGACGTATACGGATATTCTTAATACGATTGACTACGGTGGTGAGAATATAAAACATTATAATAATAATGAAAAACGCGTATTTTATACTGAAAAAGATACGGATGGTACATATGAAATTGTGGTTGAATTAAATACATATGGTTACGTTGTGAATATTGAACGTACTGCTATAAAGGGTACAGATAAAGAGAATGAGGTATCTATGAAACGTATTGAAGAGCCTGTAAAGGAATATGAAGAAAAAAACGATCGTGTACCGTGGTATAAAGATGTAAATAACAATTCGGCAGCAGTAAGTTACAATCACTATTTGAAAATCAAAAAAGGTATGCCCGCGAATCAGGTAAAAGCTGCAATTGGACAGCCACATGTGATTGAGAAATATAAATCTTATTCAGTATATGACTATACTGGTTATGGTGGAGAAGGATCATTACGTGTAATCTTTGAACCGAATGGAACTGTTACGGATGTAGTGGAAGACGGTTTACCACGATAATAAATTAGTTACGGGAAGAGTTGTAGTAAAGTTGTCTTTGATTTTATAAAGTTTTTGGGAGCATCCCCAAATATAGATGAAAAAATAATTCTTTTAGCCATGTTATAGTATTAGTATTTACCGAAGTTTCTTCCAAATTCAATAGCGTTATTGTGGATGTTGTTGACGTATTAGTTTTGTTGATATATGCCGCAGTAGGGCAGCAATTGTAATTGGACGTAAAAGGACGCGGAGGAGTAGCAGCTTCCTTTTGAAAAAAGGAGGGAAATATGATGGAGGATATTCTTGAATTCATAAGGAAATACGTAATTAAACCTATTATTAGTTTAATAAGATACCTTGTAATAGAGATTATAATTGAGGGTATAATAGAAGGCGTAATAAACGGTATAAGGAAATTACGTGATAAGTGGCCAAATTGGCGTGAAAGACGTTATTGGCGGTAGTGTAGCTGAGAAACGTGCGAAACAAAAACGTTATACAGAAGTTTAATGAAATGATAGAAATCGACCCGCATTTACAATCTGTACTCGTTCCAATTGGTGATGGAATGACAATTTCTAAAGTGAAGAAATAATTATTATCTTACAAAAGTGTAATGTTCATGTCATGTTTTTGAATTTCTTCTTTAAGCTCTGGGCTTTAAGATAAGAATATAAGAAAAAACATATGAGGTGAAGGAAATGAAAAGATACATTGCACTATTTAGTATTTTAGTTGTATTCGCAAGCTTGTTAGTTGGTTGTGATTTAAACCGTATGGGTAAAGATGAGTACTACGTTCAAATTACAGTAGATGGAAAAGAAGTTCATAGTAAAGCTGATAATGGTCAAAAATTTAAAGATTATGAATATAAGTTGACTGGCTTTGATAAAGACGGTAAAGAGAAAGAATTAGAATTTACAGCTCAAAAAAATCTTCGTAAAGAAGCATTCCTACGCGTATATCACTCAGATAAAAAAGGTGTATCAGCTTGGGAAGAAGTAAAGAAAGACGAGCTTCCAGCGAAAGTGAAAGAAAAATTAGGCGTGAAATAAGACAGATAGAAAAGGAATTGACGAACAGGGTCAATTCCTTTTTTTGCTTTCAAATTCTTCTTCTGAAATGACTTTAAATCCGTGTCTTTTAAATAAAGCAGTTGTCACTCCGAAACCAGTTTGCTTATTGCCGTTAAATTCTCCAGTGTAAATCGTAGAACTACCACAAGATGGGCTGCGTTCCTTTAAAATAATATATTCTGGGTGTAAATTTTTAATTTGTTCTAATGCTTTATAAGCGCCATTTACGAAAGCTTCTGTAACATCTTCACCATCTTTTGTCATCACTTTCGCTTTTCCGTCTAAAACGTCGTCGCCATTCCCGCCAATAATTTCAGCTGAGGGGCGAGGTGTTGGTAATCCCCCTAATACTTCAGGACAAATGAGGACTGTATCTTCTTTTTGCAAAAGCTCCTCTATTTTTGAAACGAGATTGTCATTTCCATCATACCGACAAGCGATACCACCTAAACAAGCACTAATTACGATCATATTTTCATCTCCAATAAAAAAATATTAACTATCACGCCAATTTTTCTTCCTGCCTCTTATTTATAAGTGAGGTGATAAAAATGGGAAGCTTATATAATTTAATGAAACCATATAGTGAATTTCAAAGTAAAGAAGAGTTTAATACATATCAAAAACAAGTTTTGAAACATTATCGATTTCAATTAAATAAAACGGATGCTACCATTATTCATTTTTTAGGAAAGTATGCAGTGAATGAGAAACAGAAAACAGTGGGGGTTGCTTGTCCATTAATGGAGACGATTGCTACAAATGTTGGAAAGAGTATTCGTACAGTACGCCGCTCTATTGTAAAGTTAGAGGAACTAGGAATTATAAAGCGTGTTGCGACAAAAGAAAGACATAGGCGCGGCGGATATAGTGCGAACTTATATGTATTTCTTATATCTGCAATTGACCGCATGGATGACCGTATGAAAATGTCCGCATGTGAAAGTGAGGATTATACAGCTGGCTGTAGTGGAAAGGAGCAAAAAAGCGAAAGGGAAACAATTCTTTCTAAAAACATTCCACAAATAAAAGAGAAAAGAAAAATAACGTACGAGCTTGATGAGACGTATTGCCGTCATGATATACCGAAGCCTTTTATATACGCACTTCTGCCGATGACGAGTAATCCGAAGAAGATTAATATATTTTGGAGTAAGGTGGAACTTGCATATAAAAAGAGTGGATTACTAGAGCAAGGTGTTTTACTGGAGCAAATATTAGCTGATGAAGAAGTGTATGGGAATTTCATTTGGCGCGTGAAAAGTGTTGTGAGGGCGTATAAATACGGGGAAATCCGTAAAAATGTGAAGGCACTTTTATATAGTACAGTGCGGGATTTATTTTTAGAGATTGGATTAGAATGGGGAGCAGCTGTGAGAAGAAGTAAGGGGATACCGTTATTTGATCCTTTTAAAAAGGAGCCATGCGTAAATGCATGACTCCAAGTAGTTAATCAAACTTTCTTACAACTGGAACACGAATCGCTACAAAGAGTACGAAGACAATAACGGCGATTGCACCGCTTTTCATAACGGTTACGATTGGAATTCCTATTGCAAGCGCGATGGATGTGAATGCATAAGAAAGCGGGATAAAGCCCATTGATGATAGCATAAGCAAACTCATTACGCGCCCCATCATTTCTTCTTTTACTGTCGATTGAATCATCGCCATCAGTGGAACGATAGCCATTGCGATTGTAATACCGTAAAACATGCCAGCTAATAATGCTTGCCATAGTACGGTACTAAAGTTGATGGATAAGAAGAAGACACCAGACAGTAGCATCATGATAATGCAAAATAGACCGCGTCTACGATTAATATTTTTTAAACCGACAATGACCGCACCGATTGCCATTCCGCCGCCGACAGACGCTTCTAAGTAACTAAACTGGAGCGAATCACCATGCAGCACGTTTTTAACAAAAAGCGGGAAACCAACTTGCATCGGACCGATTAAAAATAAGTTTAAAAAAGCGCTACAAATAAGGAAAGTTGAAAGGAATGGCGATTCCTTTACATATAAGATTCCTTCTTTAATGGAAGTGAACATACCTTTATCTGTATCTTTTTGTTCTGGCATCGTAAATTGTATTTTTTGAACGAGTATGGCAGCGACAATCAGTAATAAAATCGTAATGGAAAATATTGTCTCATAGTTCGTAAATTTAATGAGAATTCCGCCAAGTACAGGGCCTAAGATGACCGATGCTTGGTTCGTCATTTGTGTAAGTGAATTCGCTTGTGTTAACCGGCTTTTTTCTACCAATTCCGGTAAGATAGATCCATCTGCTGACCAGAAGAAAGCATCAGCAAGTCCAAAGAATAAAGCGAATAAAGCAAATGTATATAGCGTTACATCACCAACGATAAACCATGTGAGAATGGTTGCGACAAGAATCGCTCGAATGATATTGGAGTAAAACATAATATTTTTTTTCGGGAATTTATCAGCTACAGCGCCGCCGACAATCATAAAAATAAGCCTTGGAACACTAAGGGCTACGAAAACAACACCGAGTGAAGCTTCAAGGTTTAATGTTTTTGCTATGTACCACGTTTGTGAAAAAGTAAAAAAGGCTAAAGCAAAGCTTGAAAAAAGAGTAGCTGCCCAAAGAAAAAGGAAATTCGTATTTTTTAATAACGGTTTTCCGCTTCCTTCTAAAGCAGTTTTATTTTGTTGTAGTTCCTCCATATTGCTTCCTTTCTATGTGACAAATTTAAACTAAAAAACCAGTAAACGCCCGATTGGTGAGGGCTAATACTTAATGGGAGATGCCCCCACTGATTATAGTTTCACTTTATACAGTTTCTAATATTTCTATACTGCACTTTCTCATTGTAGACAATAATAATGAATTTGCCCAGTAGCTATTTAACGACAAAAAAAGATGCCGAATGGGCATCTTTTTTTAGGCTAACGCAATATAAATATCCAATTGTGCATGATTTGGGTCTAATGCTCTTTCGTCGTAAAGCTCGAAGTCAGTTGTGAAGGCACGTTTATTTTCTTTCGACCATTGCCAAATATATTCCCAAGCTTCGCAAACGACTTCAGCAACTGGTCCCTTTCTCGTTGTAAATACCGCATATGTAGCAGCAGGTATTGTTAAAGTTGTCATATTTTCAGGAACGTCTTCTAATGAAGAAACGGGCGTACCGATTGTGAATGTATATGTACCAGTTTCATCTGATTCATAGTTGGAGTAGAATGCGAATGTTTCTTTCGTTTTTTGATTTGGGATGTGATGCATCATTTGTTCTTGAAAGTATCGGTTCCAGAGCTCGGGAATTTTTCCTTCAGTAGATGCCTCTATTTCGTTAGTCGTCGTAATCGAAACGCCGATTGCTTGGAAAGCTTCTTTTTTTACGATAATGGGTTCGTTTATCATTACAAATTCCTCCTTTAAAATAAGAACATACGTTCCTTGATAATATAACATATTTTTACATGTAACGGTTATTGTTTTTTGAAAATTTTAATCATAAATAACAAACTGAAATGACTAAAAATGGTAAAATTTCTATTGTATGTATGAATAGATTAAGAGATATGTTAAGCTTTTTATGTATCCTTTAACTGTTATATAAACCTATACAATAGGGCATTTTTTACTATGTTAAAAAATGGTGAAGGTTTGTATAAGTGTCCGATATATATATGCTATTTTTGATAAATTAAAATAGTAATATTCTATGAGATTTATATTGTTGACATTGGGATTTCAACGATACATTTTCGTAGGTCGGATTGTTGCGAGTGGATATATATTGATATGTATACGGCTACGAAATTAAGTAGACGGATAGCAAGTATATAGAAAGGAGAAAGGTAGAAAATATGAAACAAGTATTGAAGTGTTTTAATGTCGTAACAATGATCACACTTCTCCTATCCATCATATTGCCTTCACCCAGTGCTTTTGCAGAGATAAATAAAAAAAGCTGGGATGAGTTACAAGGAAATGATGTGAAAATTAAGGCAGAGCAAGTAAATGCCGAAATATATAAGGGGGAAGTAGCTAAGAGGGAGCACGTATTTCAATATACGATTGAAAATACGGGAGATACACCAATTCAAGAATTGGTGCTTAAACAAAGTAATGAAAATGAAATTACGTTCCTCTCGCAATCTGTGAAAGTAAACGGAGAGAAGTTACCTGAAAATAAACTAGCGGATTTCTATGTAGAAGAAAAAGATAAGGGAGGAAAACTTCTTTCTTCTAATCTTAAAATTCGAGATTTAAAATCACACGAAAAAATGACGGTGCTAATAAAGGCTAGCCGCACGCAGCATTTTAATAAAGAATACAAACAAAAGATTAGTGTGCAAAAAGATCAAGTACAAATAGGAAACATGTCTGTAGATGTTGAGGGAATCCCTTCTGAAGAAAAGGTAGCAGCTAATGCCGATGAGGAGGCTGACAGTAGTAAGAAAGAAGTTGGCCCATCAGCTAATAATACAATTAAAAAAGTTGATGAAAAGCTAAAAGTATCTGTGGAAGATAAAAATAACCCTACATCAAAAACAGAACTACCAAAACAACCAGTAACCGAAGCTGAGAAACAGCCAGAAAAAGAGGCAGTAAAGCAGAGTGTTGCAGAAGTGCAAACTGCGTCAGAAAATGCTTCGAAGGTTCAAATCCAAACAGGAGATAAACAAGGGTTTGGAGATCCACTGTATTCTACAATTGCTGCTGGTAATTTAGTACAGACTGGTAATGTAACACTTGGTTTGACGACCGATCATTATGGCAGACAAAGTCTGGGGTATAAGACGAATAAAATGACTGTGGACGTTGATAACGATGATAGTACTTTTAATTCGTCAACAGGAGCTTTTCCTAACATTCCTGCTGGAAGTAAAGTGAAAAAGGCTTATTTATTTTGGACAGCAGCTATGGGAACGCCAACTTATGCAAATAAAGAGTATAGAGTTAGTGATGAAGATGTAAGGCAGCCGGTTAAAATGAAAATGGGTAATAAAGAATATAAAGAGGTAAGTGCTACTAGTATACGAAAAGCAGCTAGTTTACCGTATATTTCAAATTACTCTGGTAGTGGTGCCGGTTATGTTGCATATGCTGACGTAACAAATGTAATTGCACAGCAAGGTATTTCTCAAACGGTGACAGTTGCGAATGTGCCACAAATTAAATTTGAAAAAGGCAGTGGTTACTACTGGGGCAACTGGAATCTTATATTAGTGTATGAAAACTATAAAGAAACAGTAAAAGATATGAAGATTTGGGAAGGTTTAGTTGCTCAAAAAAGTACAGCTTGGACAGACATTAGTGTTAATAAAATAAACACACCAAAAGAAGGTGCTTTTAAGGCGAAATTTAGTTATTTTTCATCGCAAGGTGATCCAGCTGATAACGATGGGTATGCCTATGATTATGGAGAGTATGATTTTGGATTAGGGTATCAAAAGTTTAAAAATATTAAAGGTAAAGATAATGATGTTAATGACTCATCTATGACAGAAGTACAAGTAGACGGTACTAACGAGTTTGTTACAAAAAAATATCCAGGATATAAACCGGATTGGACAAATTCATTCAGTACTGACATTCATACGTATCATCTTGAAGGACCGACTCAAGTAAAGAATGATTTGAAAGAAGGAAAAATGCGTTTTAGAGCATATGCTGGTACTGGTGATATTTACGTATTAAACAACGCCACATTTGTTACAGAACATAATGCTCCAAACTTACAAGTTGATAAAAAGGCATTAGATAGTACCGGTAAAGAAATTAAGGAAATTAAAGCTGGTGAAGAGTTTACGTATCAAATTGAAGTGAAAAATGATACGAAAAATAATCAAGCGCCGGTATCGAATGTAAAAGGTTTTGATAAATTAGATGATCGTTTAGAGTATGTTCCGGGATCTATACAATATATTTCTGGAAGTAATAAAGGAAATAAAACAGATGATGCAAGCGATGATGAAGCAGAGTTTGTAAATAATCAAATTGATTTCCGTGTTGGTGAAGGTGCTAATGCTAAAGACGGCGGTGTTTTAAAGCCTGGTGAAAGTGCCATTATTACATTCAAAGTAAAAGTGAAAGCTTCTGTACAATCAGATACAACAGTAAAAAATATCGTTGTTGTAAAGGGACAAGATAGTACCGAGGTAAATTATGAAACTGCAGATGATGCAGATATTACGGTTACGACTCCAAAAGAGATCCCTGGAGAAATAGAAGCTAAAAAAATAGCATCTAATAAAACACCGAAACTAGGTGACGAAGTAGAGTATCGTATTACATTTAAAAATAAGACAAAAGATGGACGTCTAGATGTATTGACCATTGAAGATGAATTACCAAGCAATCTTGAATACGTGAAAGATAGTTTGAAAGCAGAAGGTGCAAAACCAGAGCCAGTAGAGCTGAAGTTTGAAAATGGAAAAGTAATTGCAAAGTATCCAGAAATTATGGATATGGAAGAAAGAAGTATCGTCTTTAAAACAAAAGTAAAAGAAACTGCAAAAATTGGTGAAGAAATTGTTAATAAAGCAACCGTTAGTGATAAAACAAATCCACCAAAGAATCTAGAAGAGAAGATTACACCACAGCATAAGGCCGGTAAAATTGCTGCAAAGAAAAAAGCAACAAATAAGAAACCAAAGCTAGGAGAAGAATTTGAATATCAAATTAGCTTCCAAAATACGGTGGGAAACGGAAAACTAGATGCAGTTACAATAGAAGATGAAATTCCAGCTAACTTAGAATTTGTTCAAGGCAGTGAGAGAGCTGAAGGTGCTGAACCAAATCCAGTAGAGTTAAAAGTAGAAAATGGTAAGGTAATCGCAAAATATCCAGAGATTACGGATACAAAAGAGCGAAGCATTGCCTTTAAAGTGAAAGTAAAAGAAGAGGCAAAAGCCGGAGAAACGATTGTTAATAAAGCGGTTGTGAGTGAGCCGAATGGACAAACTGAGCATCCAGAAGAAAAGATTACGCTGGATTATAAATACGGTAAAGTGGATGTTGAAAAAAGCGTAACGAATCAAACACCAAAACTAGGAGAAGAAGTGGAATACCGAATTACATTTTATAATACGGTAGAAAACGGAAAACTAGAAAAGGTGCTAGTAGAAGATACACTACCTAAAGATGTTGAATACGTGAAAGATAGTTTGAAAGCTGAAGGTATAAAACCAGAGCCAGTAGAACTAAAAGTGGAAGACGGCAAAGTAATGGCAAAGTATCCAGAAATTACGGATACAGAAAAAAGAAGTATTGTTTTTAAAGTGAAAGTAAAAGATTCGGCAAAAGTAGGGGAGGCAATCGTAAATAAAGCAATTGCAAAAGATCCGAAAAATGAGCCTGTTGAATCAAAGGTTGTTATTACACCGCAAAGTAAAAAAGGTGAAATTGCTGCTACAAAGGTAGTTAATAATAAGAAGCCAAAGTTAGGCGAAGAAATCGAGTACCGCATTAGTTTTCATAATACGGTTGAGAACGGAAAACTTGAAGAGGTGCGAGTGGAAGATACAATTCCAAAAGGTCTTGAATATGTAGAAAATAGCATCAAGGCCGAAGGAGAAGCACCTGGACCAGTAGAATTAGCTGTTGAAAATGGGATAGTCAAAGCTAAGTATATCGATATTATGGATATGAAAGAAAGAAGTATCGTCTTTAAAGTAAAGGTGAAGGAAGAAGCAAAAGTAGATAAAGAGATTGTCAATAAAGCAATTGTTGATGATACGAAAAATCCACCGATTGAGCCGGAGGAAAGAATTACTCCGCAACATAAGGATGGAATAATTGATTCGAAGAAGACAGTAGATAATCCATCACCAAAACTAGGAGAAGAAGTAGAATACCGAATTAGCTTTAAGAACACGGTAGAAAACGGAAAACTAGAAAAGGTAATAATAGAGGATACAATTCCTAACGGTTTAGAGTATGTAAAAGGCAGTGAAAAGGCTGAAGGTGATAAACCAGCTCCATTAAAGTTAAGTGTGAAAGATGGAAAAGTCATTGCTGAATACGAAAATATTACGGATATGAAAGAAAGAAGTATTGTCTTTAAGGTAAAGGTGAAGGAAGAAGCGGAAGTAGGTAAGGAAATCATCAATAAGGCAATTGTGGATGATACGAAACATCCGAAAGAACCAGAAGCAAAAATCACACCATTACACAAAGATGGAAAAATTAAAGCGAAGAAAAGCGTAAATAATGAAACACCGAAGTTAGGAGAAGAAGTAGAATACCGAATTAGTATGAAAAACACGGTTAAGTACGGAAAGCTAACAGACGTGATAATAGAGGATACTTTACCAGAAGGTTTAGAGTATGTAGAAAATAGTTTGAAAGCAGAAGGTGTCGGAACAGATTCAGTAGAGCTGAAATTTGAAAATGGTAAGGTAATGGCAAAATATCCAGAAATTATGGATACAGAAGAAAGAAGTATCGTTTTTAAAGTGAAAGTAAAAGAAGGAGTAACAGTCGGTAAAAAAATCATTAATAAAGCAACTATTGATGATTCGCAAAATAAGCCAGTTAATCCGACTGCGGAAATTATTCCTCAGTATAAAGATGGAAAACTTGAAGCGAAAAAGATGGTAAATAATGAAACGCCGAAGTTAGGAGAAGAAGTAGAATACCGAATCAGCTTTAAAAATACGGTAGAACATGGAAAGCTAACAGAGGTAAAGATAGAAGATGATTTACCAAATGGATTAGAGTATGTGAAAGATAGTGTAAAAGTAGAAGGTTCTAAGCCAGATCCAGTGGAATTGAAATTTGAAAACGGTAAGGTAATGGCAAAGTATCCTGAGATTACAGATACAAAAGAGAGAAGTATTACCTTTAAAGTGAAAGTAAAAGGTAAAGTGAGCGATTCAATTGTTAATGAAGCGATTGTGAGCGATACGAAACATCCGCCAGAAACACCGACAGCAGAAATTATTCCGCAACATAAAGACGGAAAAGTGAAAGCGAAGAAGACGGTAAATAATGAAACGCCGAAGTTAGGAGAAGAAGTAGAATACCGAATTAGTTTTAAAAACACGGTAGAAGACGGAAAACTAGCAGAGGTGAAAATAGAAGATACTTTACCCGAAGGTTTAGAGTACGTAGAAAACAGTGTGAAAGCAGAAGGTTCTAAGCCGGATCCAGTAGAATTGAAATTTGAAAATGGTAAGGTAATGGCGAAGTATCCAGAGATTACGGATACAGAAGAAAGAAGTATCACTTTTAAAGTGAAAGTAAAAGATGAAGTGAAAGTCGGTAAAAAAATCGTCAATAAAGCAATTATTGATGATACGAAAAATGAGCCAGAAACACCGACGGCAGAAATTACTCCACAGCATAAAGATGGAAAAGTGGAAGCGAAGAAAACGGTAAATAATGAAACACCGAAGTTAGGAGAAGAAGTGGAATACCGAATTAGCTTTAAAAATACGGTAGAAAACGGAAAGCTAGCAGAGGTAACAATAAAAGATGATTTACCAATTGGATTAGAGTATGTGAAAGATAGTTTACGAGCAGAAGGTTCTAAGCCAGATCCGGTAGAACTGAAAGTGAAAGATGGAAAAGTAATCGCAAAATATCCAGAAATTATGGATACAGAAGAAAGAAGTATCGTCTTTAAAGCGAAAGTAAAAGAAGAATTTAAGGTTGGTGAAGGCATTGTCAATAAAGTAGTTGTTGATGATACAAAAGATCCAACAACTTCAGAAGTAACAATTACGCCAGAATATAAAGACGGTAAACTTAAAGCAGAGAAATTTGTAAACAATAAAAAACCGAAATTAGGAGAAGAAGTAGAATACCGAATTAGTTTTAAAAACACGGTAGAAAACGGAAAACTAGTAGAGGTTACAGTAGAAGATGAAATTCCAGCTGGATTAGAGTACGTGGAGAACAGTTTACAAGCAGAAGGTTCTAAACCAAGTCCGGTAGAATTGAAATTTGAAAACGGCAAGGTAATGGCAAAGTATCTAGAAATTGCGGATACAAAAGAAAGAAGTATTATTTTTAAAGTGAAAGTAAAAGAAGAGGCAGAAATAGGCAAGGAGATTGTTAATAAAGCAATCGTAGTAGATACAAAAAATGAGCCAGAAGAGCCTCGTGTGGAAATTACTCCGCAATATAAAGATGGTAAAATTGCTGCGCAGAAAGTAGCAAATAATCATAAACCGAAACTAGGAGAAGAAGTAGAATACCGAATTAGTTTTAAAAACACGGTAGAAAACGGAAAACTAGTAGAGGTAAATATAAAGGATACATTACCAAATGGTTTAGAGTATGTAGAAGGCAGCATCACAGCAGAAGGTTCTAAACCGAAACCAGTAGAGCTACAGGTGAAAAATAATAAGGTAATGGCAAAGTATCCAGAAATTACAGATACAGAGGAAAGAAGTATTGTCTTTAAAGCGAAG
Source organism: Bacillus cereus group sp. MYBK108-1 (assembly GCF_051917185.1). Taxonomy (NCBI): domain Bacteria; kingdom Bacillati; phylum Bacillota; class Bacilli; order Caryophanales; family Bacillaceae; genus Bacillus; species Bacillus cereus group sp. MYBK108-1. The sequence goes on along the minus strand of NZ_JBQAHZ010000028.1, from coordinate 35,921 downwards.
GTAAAAGAAAGCGTAAAAGTGGGAGAAGAAATCGTAAATGAGGCAATTATAGATGATACAAAGAATCTGCCAGAAGAGCCTCATGTACCGATTACACCACAATATAAAGATGGGAAAATTGAGGCAAGAAAAGAAGTAAGTAATCATGAACCGAAGTTAGGTGAGGAAATCGAATATCGAATTATTTTTAATAATACGGTGAAAGATGGAAAACTAGCAGAGGTAAAAATAGAAGATGAAATTCCAGCTGGATTAGAGTTTGTAGAAGGAAGCGAAAAGGCTGAAGGTGAAGAGCCAAAACCAGTGGAGTTGAAAGTAGAAAATGGTAAGGTAATGGCAAAGTATTCAGAGATTATGGATACGAAAGAAAGAAGTATCGTCTTTAAAGTGAAGGTGAAAGATTCAGTTGCAATAGGTAAAGACATCACAAATAAAGCGATTATCCATGTTGATGATCCGAACCATCCAGTAATTGATCCGACAGCAAAAATTACACCGCGATATAAAGACGGTAAAATTGCTACTCATAAAAAGGTGAATAATCATAAACCGAAGCTAGGGGAAGAAATCGAATACCGAATTTCATTTAATAATACGGTGAAAGATGGAAAACTGGCAGAGGTGAAAATTGAGGATGAAATTCCGTCTGGTTTAGAGTATGTGAAAGATAGTCTAAAAGCAGAAGGTGATAAGCCAGCACCAGTAGAGTTGAAAGAAGAAGCTGGTAAGGTTAGTGCGAAGTATGAAAATATCACTGACATGAAAGAAAGAAGCATTATCTTTAAAGTGAAGGTGAAAGATTCTGTTGAAGTGGACAAAGCAATTGTAAATAAAGCAATTGTTGATGATACAAAAAATCCACCAGAGCGACCAGAAGTAGAAATTACCCCGCAGCATAAAGACGGTAAAGTTAAAGCTGATAAAAAGGTAAATAAAAAAGATCCAAAGCTAGGAGAAGAAGTAGAGTACCGAATTAGTTTTAAAAATACGGTAGAAAACGGAAAACTAGCAGAAGTGAAAATTGAGGATCAATTACCAACTGGTTTAGAGTATGTGAAGGATAGTTTAAAATCAGAAGGTAATGAGCCAGCGCCAGTAGAGTTAAAAGAAGAAGCTGGGGAAATTACAGCGAAGTATGAAAATATTACTGATACAGCTGAGCGTAGTATTATCTTTAAAGTGAAAGTAACGGAAGTAGCAAAAGTCGGTAAGAAAATCGTGAATACGGCAATTGTGGATGATGACAATCCGAAGAATCCGCCGCAAAAACCAGAAGCGATTATTACGCCGGAGTATAAGGACGGAAAACTAAAAGCTGAGAAAACAGTAAATAATCCAGCTCCAAAATTAGGAGAAGAAGTAGAGTATCGAATTACTTTCCGTAACGTAGTAGAGCATGGAAAAGTAGCGAAGGTGAAGATTAAGGATGAATTACCAACTGGCTTAGAGTTTGTAGAAGGTAGTGAAAGAGCCGAGGGAGAGAATCCGAAACCGTTGTATGTGAAAGTGAAAAACGGAATCGTCCTTGCGGAATATCCAGAAATTACGGATATGAAAGAAAGAAGTATCGTCTTTAAAGTGAAAGTGAAAGAAAAAGCTAAAGTAGGCGAAGAGATTGTGAACAAGGCGATTGTGGAAGATACAATAAATCCACCAGAGCAACCGAATATCTCTATTCAGCCTCAATATAAAGATGGTGCATTACAAGCAGAAAAAACAGTAAGTAATTATGAACCAAAGTTAGGAGAAGAAGCAGAATATCGAATTAGCTTTGAAAATACGGTAGAGAACGGAAAACTAACTGAGGTAAAGGTAGAAGATGAAATTCCAGCCGGTTTAGAATACGTACAAGATAGTATAAAGTCTGATGGGCCCGAACCACATCCGGTGGAACTGAAAGTAGAGAATGGAAAAGTAACAGCAAAGTATCCAGAAATTACGGATACGAAAAAAAGAAGTATCATCTTTAAAGTGAGAGTACAAGAGACGGTACAAGTAGGAAAAGAGATTGTAAACAAGGCGATTGTTGATGATAATAATCCGACGACGCCGCCAGTTGAGTCACTTATACCAATCACACCGCAATATAAAGATGGGAAACTAGAGGCAAGGAAAGAAGTAAGTAATCATGAACCAAAGCTAGGGGAAGAAATTGAATATCGAATTACTTTTAACGGCACAGTAGATGGCGGGAAGTTAGTTGATGTAAAGATTGAAGATGAAATTCCGTCTGGTTTAGAGTATGTGAAAGATAGTCTGGAGGCCGTAGGTGATAAGCCTGTGCCTACAGAACTTAAAGTAGAGAATGGAAAAGTAACAGTGAAGTATCCAGAAATTACGGATACGAAAGAAAGAAGTGTCATCTTTAAAGTAAAGGTAAAAGAAACAGCAAAAGTTGGAGGAGAAATAACAAATAAAGCGATTATTGAAGTGGATGATCCGAAACATCCAGTTATAGAACCGACAGCGAAAATAAAGCCAGAATATAAAGATGGTAAGTTAACAGCAGCGAAGACAGTAAGTAATAAAGAGCCAAAGCTAGGAGAAGAAGTAGAATACCGAATTAGCTTCAAAAATACGGTGGAAAACGGAAAACTAGATGTAGTTACAATAGAAGATGAAATTCCAGCCGGTTTAGAATACGTGCAAGGTAGTATTAGATTTGAAGGGGCTGAGCCAAATCCAATAGAGTTAAAAATGGAGTTTGGAAAAGTAATCGCCAAGTATCTAGAAATTACAGATACGAAAGAACGTAGTATTATTTTTAAAGCGAAGGTAAAAGAAGCGCCGAGTAAAGGGATAACAAATAAAGCAGTAGTGGACGATAAAATAAATCCGCCACTTGAGCCTACAGTTACAATTTTACCGAAAACAAAAGAAGATTTTAAGATACCAGAAGATCCGAAAGAGCCGAAGGAGCCAGAAGTGAAACCGGAGGATCCGAAAGAGCCGAAGGAGCCAGAAGTGAAACCGGAGGATCCGAAAGAGCCGAAGGAGCCAGAAGTGAAACCGGAAGATCCGAAAGAACCGAAGGAGCCAGAAGTGAAACCAGAAGATCCGAAAGAGCCGAAGGAGCCAGAAGTGAAACCGGAAGTAAGATTGGAAAAATTAATTAAAGAGCCGCAAGTAAAAACAGAAAGAGAATTACCGAAAACAGGGGCAGCGTCTCCATGGATGATGTCAGTTGGTGCTGGAATTTCATTCTTAGTTGGCGGAGTATTATTCGTATTAGGTAGAAGAAGAAAACAATAATTTTTTTAGACGAAAAGCACACTGAGTTCGATAGTTTATCGAATTCAGTGTGCTTTCGTGGTATATAAAATAAAAGCTCCTTCCACGTATGGAAGGAGCTTTTATTTTTACATATTAAAACATGCTTGAGCTATGCATTGGTTGAAGTTTTGCATTTGGATCGAAGTAAGCTTTTGCATTGTTTACTGCTGTTGGTGCTTCACCGAAGCCGCAAGCAATGAGTTTTACTTTTCCTTCATATGTACAAATGTCACCAGCAGCGTAAATGCCAGGAATATTTGTTTCCATTTTTGAATTTACAAGGATGCTGTTTTTTTGTATATCTAAGCCCCAGTTTTTAATTGGGCCAAGAGAAGAAACGAAGCCATAGTTTACAATTACGTCATCAACATCGATGATAACTTTTTCTTCCGTTTTTACGTGCTGAAGAACGACTTGTTCAATTTTGTCATCACCAATGAGTTCAACTGGAACATACGGTGTACTTACTTCTGCACGAGAATTCATTAAGTTTTCGACGCTATGTTCATGCGCACGGAATTTATCGCGGCGATGAACGATTGTAACTTTTTCAGCGATCGGTTCTAACATCATTGTCCAATCAACAGCTGAATCGCCGCCGCCAAATACTACGACGCGCTTACCGGCAAATTTATTCATATCATCAACGAAATAATGTAAGTTTTTCTTTTCATACTTTGCTGTACCTTCTAATTCTAAGCGGCGTGGTTGGAAAGCACCATTGCCAGCAGTAATAATAACTGATTTAGAATAGTGAGTTTGCTTATTCGTAACAAGTTTAAATATACCGTCAGCTTGTTTCTCAAGCGTATCGACAGCTTCTTCTAAACAAACGGTTGGGTCAAATTTCTTCATTTGCTCTTTTAAGTTATCAACTAATTCTTGTGCGCGCACTTTTGGGAATCCAGCTACATCATAAATGTATTTTTCAGGGTAGAGTGCGGATAATTGTCCTCCAAGTTGAGGTAAGCTTTCAATGATCTTTACACTTGCTTGTCTCATACCGCCATAAAATGCTGTAAACAGCCCTGTTGGACCACCACCAATAATTGTTATGTCGTAAACTTTTTGATTTTCTGCCACTTTCATTCCCCCTATAGATGGAATTTTGATATTGATTTCATATATTGTTCATATGTACACGAAAATCCTGCAAATGATGACACTTTCAAATAAATGATAGCATATTTGAGTTCATAATACTTCTGAAAACGACTGAATTGTGTGTAAGTTTTCGCATAGGTTCTTTTTTATTGTATAAAATATACAGAAAGGAAAATACATGAAAAAAAGTCTAAAAAACCCTTGAAAACGCTATGTTATTTTAAAATATTGATAATTCTCCAGACGCTTGAATTCTGGAATAAAACCGACTAATATAGGGAAGTATTATGTTAAATTTCTATGACAAAATTCGTACGATTTTTTGACTGCGTTTTGTTATGATATAGAATGTGATAAATTCCACATTCTTGACAAATAGAGTTTTTAGTACTTGGTATTATTTCTCATTACTATTATATAAAGAAAAGGGTTGTGATTTGGTGAAGACTCCAAAAATCGTAGTTTTAGGTGCAGGTTATGGCGGGATGATTACGACTGTTCGTCTGCAAAAAGCATTATCTGTAAATGAAGCTGAAATTACGCTAGTAAACAACAACAGCTATCACTACCAAGCGACTTGGTTACACGAGAGCGCAGCTGGTACATTACAAGATGAAAAAATCTGTCTAGATATTCAAGACGTTATTGATACAAATAAAGTGAACTTTGTACAAGACACAGTAGTAGAAATTAAAGCTGCTGAAAAACGCATTATCTTAAAAGACGGCGAGTTAGAGTATGACTACTTAGTAATTGGTCTTGGTTTCGAATCAGAAACATTCGGAATTACAGGATTAAAAGAGCATGCATTCTCAATCGCTAACATTAATGCAACTCGTGAAATTCGTGAGCATATGGAAGCTAGTTTCTCTAAATATGCAACTGAACAACGCGATGAGTTAGTAACAATCGTTGTTGGTGGTGCTGGATTTACTGGTATCGAGTACGTAGGTGAGCTTGCAAACCGTGTTCCTGAACTTTGCAAAGAGTACAATGTACCACGTGAAAAAGCACGTATCATCTGTGTAGAAGCTGCTCCAACAGCACTTCCAGGTTTCGATCCAGCGTTAGTAGAATACGCTGTAAAACAACTTGAGAAAAAAGGTGTAGAATTCCGCATCGGTACAGCAATTAAAGAAGCAACTGAAGAAGGTATTATCGTTGCGAATGGCGATGACACTGAATTAATTAAGTCTGAAACAGTAGTTTGGGCTGCAGGTGTTCGTGGTAACGGTATTGTGGAAGAGTCTGGATTTGAAGCAATGCGCGGACGTGTAAAAGTTGATGAGTACATGCATGCTCCAGGATACGAAGATGTATTCATGGTTGGTGACGCAGCGTTAATCATTAATGAAGAAATTAACCGTCCATACCCACCAACAGCACAAATTGCAATTCAACAAGGTTACAATATTGCACACAACTTAACTGTATTAGTTCGTGGTAAAGGTGAAATGAAAAAATTCGCATTTGATAATAAAGGATCTGTATGTTCTTTAGGTCATGACGATGCAATGGGCGTTGTTATGGGTAAAAAGTTAACAGGTTGGAAAGCTTCCTTCATGAAGAAAGTAATCGATAACCGTTACCTATTCTTATTAGGTGGACCTTTATTAGTTCTTAAAAAAGGTAAATTAAAGTTCTTTTAATATATAGTAGAAAAAGCAGAAACGGCTAAGAGCTGTTTCTGCTTTTTTCATATTAAAAATATAGTATAATATAAAAAAAGAAAGAATATTCTGTCCGTTCTGAAAGAGGAGGTTATTACATCATGGAGAAACGAGGGAAGGTATGGCTAGCTGTTAGTGGTTTAGTAGCTACAAAAGATGGTAGGTGGCTATTTGTTAAGAAGAAATACAGTGGATTAAAAGGGAAATGGTCTTTACCGGCTGGGTTTGTAAATGAAGGTGAGACGGTTGATGAAGCTGTGAAACGCGAAGTGTTAGAAGAGACAGGCATTGTCGCTCATGTGAAGGGGATCATTGGTGTTCGATCGGGTGTTATTCGTAATGAGATTAGTGATAATATGATTATTTTTCTTTTGGAGCCTGAAGGAGAAAATATTATTATACAGGAGAAAGAATTGTCTGAAGTGGCGTTCTTACATCCGGATAAGATTGCGGACGATCCGAATACGTCTGTGCTTATTAAATATTTGTTAGAAGGAAGATCAGAACTACATCTTGAAGTGGACAAAACATTAAATCCAGGCGAACCATTTGGTTATACAGCTTATCACGTATTTACGGCACGTGCGAAGGAGAGGGGAAAAGAGTGAGTATACCGGTACTACTTATTTCAATGATGTTATTCTTTATTTTGTTCTTTGGAATTGGATTTTTACTCAACATGATTTTGCGAGCTACTTGGGTAATGGTTATTGTGTATCCGATTGTTTGTATGCTTATTATTAATAAAGCGAGTATGTGGGATTATTTTTCAAAACCGAAAGAAACATTTTCTTCATTTGGGACAAGTGTATCGCACTTAGGACAAGCAGACGTATTTATTCTATCTACTGGATTAGTAGGGGCTGCTTTAGCAGGAGTCGTAATCAAGAAACTTCGGAAAAGCGGATATCAAATGTTTTAATCTCCAATTAAGTTGGAGATTATTTTTTTGCATATTCCTTCATGGTATAGGGAATGATTAACGATGAAGGAGTGTGGAATATAAAAATGTTAAAACGATATTGTATTCGCATTATGATGACTTGTTTACTTGCAATTGCATTATGCGTAACATGGAATGCTTTCACAGGAGTTTCTTTATTAGAGATTGTAAAGAAGTATGAGGGAACGAGTGCAAAAGAAGTACATGCAGCAGAAGTTAAGAGAAATGTTGCTCCGAGTAAAGAAGTGATAAATGCTTTAGAGCAGGCAAACGACTGGTCTAAATATCGTTCAATTGAAATGACTGCAACAGGTTATACATCGGGGATTGAGTCAACTGGTAAGAGGCCAGGGCATCCAGAGTATGGTATTACATATTCAGGTGTTAAAGTGAAAAGGGATTTATATTCCACAATCGCTGCGGACTTACGCGTATTTCCGATTGGAACGATTTTATTCGTACCAGGTTATGGATATGGTGTAGTAGCTGATAAGGGCGGTGCAATAAAAGGAAACCGTCTTGATCTATATTATGATACGGTGAAAGATGTTTATAGCCAATGGGGTAAGAAAAAAGTAAATGTGTACGTAGTAAAAGTAGGAAATGGTAAGTTTACAGAAGAAGAGTTAACGATGTTAAATCAAGACGAAACGATGCAAGTGTTTCGTGGTCAATATTTAAAACAAAGATAGTCTAGTCGTAATTACGCTAGACTTTTTTTCTTGGCTTATTTCATAATAAAGGGGATTTTACACGTCATATAACTGTAGTTAGAATTGTCGCATTTTATCGAAAATAAAGTTATAATGGTGGTAGAGAAATTTAGGGGGTCTGAACATGTTTCAAGTACAAAAAGAATTAGCAGGTCATGAAGCAGTAATTGTTGCTTTATTTGAAGAAGAGAAAATGAGTAGTTTTGTACAAGAACTGGACAAAGCGTTTGAAGGACAATTACAAGTTTTACTAGAAGAGAAAGAATTATCTACGAAGAAAAAGGCCATTTCGAAAGTGCATAGCTTAGGAAAAACAAATGTGAAACGTTATTACTTTGTTGGTTTAGGCAAGAAAGAGTCTTACACGACAGAAACGTTACGTGCGGCTCTTGGTAAGGCATTTAAAACAATGCAATCAGCAAAAGTACAAGATGCAGCAATCTTACTTGATTCTTTCGTAACAGAGAAATTAGACGCGATTGATGTTGCTCATATTGCAGCAGAGGTACAAGGCCTTGGTACATATGAATTACAAACGTATAAATCAGATAAAAAGGATCGTGTAGAGTTAGAGAAGTTCACGGCTATTACAGCGGAAGATGCACAAGAAATTGAAGCCGCATTAACAGTTGGCTACGTACATGGAAGTGCAACAAATTCAGCTCGTACACTTGTAAATATGCCGCCAAACGTATTAACAGCGACAAAGCTTGCTGAGTATGCTGTTGAATTAGCGGAGAAGTATGATATGGACTATAAAGTTCTTGAGAAAGAAGAGATGGAAGATCTTGGTATGGGTGCGTTACTTGCAGTAAACCAAGGTAGTGTAGAGCCACCAAAAATGATTGCCCTTATTTATAAAGGAAAAGAAGAGTGGACAGATGTCATTGGATTCGTTGGAAAAGGTATTACATACGATACAGGTGGTTATTCTTTAAAACCACGTGAAGGCATGGTCGGTATGAAAGGTGATATGGGCGGTGCAGCTGCTGTATTAGGTGCGATGGAAATTATCGGTGAACTTCGCCCAGAACAAAATGTGATCGCTGTTATTCCTTCAACTGATAACGTTGTAAGTGGTACGGCATTTAAGCCAGACGATGTAATTACATCTATGAGCGGAAAAACAATTGAAGTATTAAATACGGATGCAGAAGGTCGTCTAGCTTTAGCTGACGGTATTACGTATGCGAAAAAACTTGGTGCAAACTACCTTGTTGATGTTGCAACATTAACAGGCGGTGTAATTGTTGCACTTGGAAACTATACGACAGGCGCAATGACAAATAATGAAGAGTTATTTGAGCAAGTGCTAGAGGCTTCTATGGAAACAGATGAGCCAATTTGGCAACTACCGATTTTTGATCGTGATAAAGAACGCGTTCGAAACAGTAAGTTTGCTGATTTAAATAACTCACCAGGCCGTGAAGGACATGCGGTTATGGCAGGTACATTCTTAGGCGAATTCGCTGAAGATACACCGTGGGTACACTTAGATATCGCTGGAACATCAGAAACAAAAGGCGCGCACGACTTAGGTCCAGCTGGAGCAACTGGTGCAATGGTACGTACACTTGCAACACTTGTGGAGCGTTTTGGAGAAGAATGATTTTTTGAAGAAAAGGCTGTCTCAAATTTTTGAGGCAGCCTTTTTTATTGGTATTTAATAGTTGATTTTCAATGTTATACTTATGTGATATAATTTTCCCTGTATTAGAAGTAAATAACAATTGAATAGGGAGGGAAAGAAGAGAGTGACAAAAATAGAAGCACTCTTATTATTATGAGGGAAGGGACTTTATCTCAACAAAATATAGTTGTATTGTTTTTTAAACAGTTACGCCCGAAACAGTGGACTAAAAACTTGCTTGTATTTGCAGCGTTAGTCTTTTCAATAAAACAAGTATCTTTAACTATGGTGGCACAAGCTGCAATTTGTTTTGCGCTATTTTGTGCAATATCTGGCTGTGTCTATATTTTAAATGATTTTATGGATATTGAGGCAGATCGACAACACCCTGTTAAGCGATATCGACCGATGGCATCGGGGGCATTAAATCCGTACTTTGCTATTACGGCAGGTTGTGTTATTTTAGTAGCGTCTTTAGTAGTTTCATATATATTAAATCCGTTATTGTGCTTAGTATTAGCAGCCTATTTTATTTTAAATGTAGCGTATTCAATTCGTTTAAAGCACGTTGTAATCATTGATATTTTAATTATTGCAGCTGGATTTGTTTTACGAGCATTGGCCGGTGGATTAGTTATTCAAGTGCCATTTACACCGTGGTTTTTATTATGTACATTATTACTGTCACTATTCTTGGCTATTAATAAAAGAAGACATGAATTAGTATTGTTACAGAATAATAAAGGTTCTCATAGAAAAGTATTAGAAAGTTATTCTCCTGCTTTGTTAGACCAATTAAGTACAATTGTTACATCGGCAACTATTGTAACTTATGCTATCTTTACTTTTAATGCAGGGAAAAGTATCTATTTAATGTGGACAATCCCATTTGTAATTTACGGGATTTTTCGTTATTTATATTTAGTTCACATGGAAGATAAAGGTGGAGAACCAGATAAAGTTTTATTAGAGGATCAGCATATTTTAATAACAGTGTTGTTATATGCGATAACAGTTATTATTATACTATTGAACTTTTAATTACTCTATTCGGGTTTGTTAAAACGTTTAAGAGGAGTGTCTTAAACGTTTTTTATTTGGAATAAAACATTTTTTGAATATAAACAGTTAAGGAGTATAGAGATGCAACAATTTTTAATGATTATTTTATCAGTTGGTATGGGAGTTGTAGGGCAAATTTTATTAAAGTTTGGCGCAATGAAATCACAAAGTTCAGCGGCTGTAGGTATTATGAATTTCATTAACGTACCGAACTTTTTCGGACTAGCTTTTTACGGTTTAAGTGCATTATTATGGATGATTGTGCTGAGAAAGGTTGATTTAAGTTATGCATACCCAATGGTGAGTTTCGGATATGTATTTGTTATTATTGCGTCAGCATTATTATTTGGTGAAACAATCAATTTCATGAAAATTGCTGGAATGGTATGTATAGTAGCTGGCATTTTATTTATTGCAAAATCATAGGAGGTAAAGCAATGGGAACATATTTATATTGTATACTTCCATTTATAGCTTGGGTAGCTTCGGGAGTATTGAAATTTTTAGTGAATTATCTTCGTTCTGGAAAAGATGCTTTTCGTTTAGTTGGAAATGGTGGATTTCCTAGCACGCATACAACGATTTTATCAAGTATGGTCATGACAATAGGGTTTCATGAAGGATTTAATACACCGATGTTTGGAATCGGGATGGCAATTTTAACAATTGTTATCATTGATGCCACAGGACTTCGCCGTACAGTTGGTAAACATGCAAGAATGTTGAATAAACATATAAGTTCGGAAGAAGAAAAATTAAGAGAGCGTCAAGGACATCATTGGCATGAGATTTTTGGTGGGCTTGTGTTAGGAACAGTTATTGGATACGTGGCACATCTAATTATGTTATTTCTACCGTAGAGAGGAGAAGAAGTATTGAATATTTGGAATGATTATAAAGGAAAGGGGATATTAGCCCTTGTCCTTTTCATTTTTTATTGGTCATTTTATTTTTTTATCGGTTGGAAAATGGATACTCACTCTAAGCTTTTTATTGAAGCGTGGGTGGTTGATACCTATTTTTCTTTTGATCAAGGATATTATATCATCTCCTTTTTCCTTGAAAAAGTAGATGTAGCAGCGGCGACCTGGTTCCGACATCCATTCCTTTATTATTTTATTCAACAATTCATGTGGATACTGGAGACAGTAAAAGTAGGGAATATTGTACATGGTATTATATTCATTCAAACGTTTTTAAGCGCGTTCAGTGTAGTGATGATTTATACATTATGCTGTAAAATTTGTAAGAATACGATTGTTTCTTTTTTACTAGCGGTCATGTATGGATTTTCAGCTACAATGTTAGTTATTACGTGGACACCAGAATCTTTTAGCTATGCAAATTTCACATTGGTACTTATGTGCTTTGTATGCTATCCATTTATTACAGGGGAAAAAGAAGCGAAAATAGGATTTAGTATTGCGAATGTATTGTTGGCAATAGTAATAACAGGGGTTACATTAACCAATTCGTTTATGTGGTTTTTAGGTAGTCTGATGAGTTATAAGAAACTACGGAAAAAAATTATTTGGACTGGTATTTCGATTGTTATTGTCGTGGTCCTGTTTGTATTAGCAATGAACGCAAATAATGTCGTTCTTATCGAAGGATTAAAGGGTAGTATGGACTTTGCTGCGCAAGGACAGAGTTTTTCACCAGAATACGTTAAGCCATCAGGTATATTAGTATTTCATCTATTATTAGGATCTTCATTCATCTTTGGACCATTCTCGGAAGTTACTTTAAGACAAGGTGAGCAATTCGCACAATTAAATATACTTCCATCGCATACTATGATCGGGTGGATTGTGATTGTATCTGTGTATGCTTTTATAATAGTAGCTGTATGGAAAAACTTTAGAAAAGAGCCTTTCGTAAGGTTTTTAAGTTTCTGTTTACTATTTAATATTGTTTTACATGGAATTATTGGTTTTGGGGCATCTGAAGCATTTATTTATGGCGCACATATGCTGTTTACAATACCGTTATTATTAGCATATGGTTTTAAAGTGATGAGACGTGTAAAAGTAGTTGCTTTATGTTTAATATTAATATTAATAATTATAAATAATTTTGAAAGTATGCTATATTTTTATCATTTTGCAGTCTCCAATTATTCTTTATAATAAAATAGATTTTTAATAAAAGGGTACTTTAGATAGGATTTCTAAAGTACCCTTTTTTACTATTTCTTAAAAATAGATAAAAAATAATAGCTAGAAGTGAAGCATTTTAGAAAACATATAGTTGTTATGAAAGAGGTCTAAACATGTTTTGAGTACAAAAAGAGTAGTAAGTGTACTTAGACATCCCTGTGAGCAAATAATTTATGGTCAGCTCGAGCAATGGTATAGGTAATTCGTATACTTTTCGAGCATTTTGTAGAAGAATAATTTTTTTGAAGAAAAAGCTGTCTCAAATTTTGTAGACAGCCTTTTTATTCATATTGTAGGTGTATTTGTTGGTAATTCGATATAACTTCATTTACTACCGCGCTGTTCAAAAAAGTGCTAAAAAGTGTTTATAAAGAAATCGTATACAAAATCCCGTTTAAAGCAAAAGAAGTACGGCCCGTTTCTTCAGAGACAACTAATATAAGTGCATCACTCTTTTCTGATAAGCCAATTGCAGCTCTGTGACGTGTTCCTAGCTCAGGATCAACTTTTGTACTTTTCGTTAAAGGAAGAATATTAGCAGCTGAGACAATATGATTATTTTTTACGAGAACGGCACCGTCATGAAGAGGGTTACCTGGATAAAATATTGATTCGAGTAATGGCGCAGTTAAATGAGCGTTTAATGTCGTTCCAGTTTGAATGAGAGCTTCAAGCGTCTCGTTTCTTTCCACAACGATAAGAGCACCATGTTTTCTGGCGCTTAAATGTTGGATAGCTGTTGTAATAAAAGATGAACTTTCCGTATAAGGTGATAAATATGCCTGAATATAGTATGTAGCTGCCAATGTTTGTACATTTGCTAACATATGATGAATATCTTCCATTTTGCATAAAATACATTCGTCTTCTTTATCGATTGCGTTCCTCATAATCGATAGTTCTTTTTCAGCAATTTCAATCATTTGCTTTGTTTGTATTTTGAGCTCTTCTGACAAGCCCCATTCGTGCATAATCCTCATTCCCTTTAGTGGAGTATTTAACAATAGTGTATACAAATATTCCTAGTAAAATCCTGTTAGATTTTATAAAATATTGAGATACAGCATGTTTTTTTCATATAATAAAGGTATGACGAGCGAGAGGAGAGAGAAGAATGAATTGGAAACAAGAATTTAGTCGCTGGCTTTCTTACGCACAATTAGATGCAGAATTAAAAGAACAGCTAGAAAATATGAAGCAAGATGAGAAGAAAATCGAGGATAGCTTTTATAAAAATCTAGAGTTTGGCACAGGTGGTATGCGTGGTGAACTTGGTGCTGGTACGAACCGTTTAAACGTATATACAGTTCGTAAAGCAACAAAAGGATTAGCAAGCTTTATTGAAAAATTAGGTGAGGAAGCGAAAAAACGCGGTGTTGTTGTAGCCTATGATTCTCGTCATAAATCACCTGAGTTCGCAATGGAAGTAGCTGCTACACTTGGGGCACGCGGTATCACAACATATGTGTTTGAAAGCTTACGTCCAACGCCAGTACTTTCTTTCGCAGTTCGTCATTTACATACAGTAAGTGGAATCGTTCTTACGGCAAGCCATAATCCACCTGAATATAACGGATACAAAGTATACGGTGAAGATGGTGGACAGTTACCTCCAAAAGAAGCAGATGAGTTAATTAGCTACGTAAATGCAGTAGAAGATGAATTAACAGTTGAAGTCGCTGATGTAGAGCAATTAAAAGCTGACGGTTTATTACATATTATTGGACAAGAAGTAGATGATGCATATGCTGCAGAATTGAACAATGTCATCATTAATAAAGAAATGGTGCAAAAGGTCGGCAAAGACTTAAAAATCGTCTTTACACCATTGCACGGAACATCAAATATTTCTGTACGCCGTGGTTTAAAAGAAGTTGGATTTACAGATGTAACAGTTGTAAAAGAGCAAGAGTTACCAGATCCAAACTTCTCTACAGTAAAATCACCGAACCCAGAAGAGCACGCAGCGTTTGAGTATGCCATTCGTGACGGTGAAAAGGTAGGCGCAGATGTATTAATCGCAACTGATCCTGACGCAGATCGTCTAGGTGTAGCAGTGCGTAATCATAGTGGTGAGTTCCAAGTATTAACAGGAAACCAAACAGGTGCATTAATGCTTGATTACTTACTATCTCAAAAGAAAGAAAACGGAACGCTTCCGGAGAACGGTGTCGTATTAAAAACAATCGTAACGTCTGAGATTGGCCGTACAATTGCGAAAGCATACGGTTTAGATACAGTTGATACGTTAACTGGATTTAAATTTATCGGTGAGAAAATTAGGCAGTATGAAGAAAGCGGACAATATGAATTCCAATTCGGTTATGAGGAAAGCTATGGTTATTTAATCCGCCCATTCTGCCGTGATAAAGATGCAGTACAATCTGTCCTATTTGCATGTGAAGTAGCTGCATACTACAAATCACAAGGGAAAACGTTATATGACGGTCTATTAGAAGTATTTGAGAAGTACGGTTTCTTCCGCGAAGACCTTGTATCGTTAACGTTAAAAGGAAAAGATGGAGCTGAAAAAATCCAAGAGATGATGGCAACGTTCCGTGAGAATCCTCCGAAAGAAGTAGCGGGCTTAACAGTCGTAGCAGTGGAAGACTATAAAGCAAGCATCGTTACATCTTTACAAGATGGACATAAAGAAGAGATTCACTTACCGAAATCAAATGTGTTAAAATATCAATTAGAGGATGGTTCATGGTTCTGCCTACGTCCATCTGGAACTGAGCCGAAGATTAAGTTTTACTTTGGTGTAAAAGATAGTTCTTTACAAAATAGTGAACAAAAGTTACTTACTATTAAAGAAGACATTATGAATCGTTTATAATACAAAGTAATTTTAAGTAGTAAGGAACAAAAGGGAGCGAAATCTCCCTTTTGTTTTATGTAGGAAATGATTGCTATTGATTCCGACAGGAGAGAGGGTATTTTGTGATGAAAAAAGTAAGAAAAGCGATAATCCCAGCAGCTGGATTAGGAACACGTTTTTTACCAGCAACGAAAGCAATGCCGAAAGAAATGTTACCGATAGTAGATAAACCAACGATCCAATACATTGTAGAAGAAGCAGTGAAATCGGGTATCGAAGATATTATTATCGTTACTGGTAAAACAAAGCGTTCTATTGAAGATCATTTTGATAATGCATTTGAACTAGAACAAAACTTATTAGAGAAGAAAAAATATGAGTTGCTTGAAAAAGTACAAGCTTCTTCAAAAATGGTAGATATTCATTATATCCGTCAAAAAGAGCCGAAGGGACTAGGACATGCTGTTTGGTGTGCGCGTAAATTCATTGGTGATGAGCCGTTTGCAGTGTTACTAGGTGATGATATTGTCCAAGCTGAGAAACCGTGTTTACGTCAATTAATGGATGAGTATGAAAAAACACTTTCTTCTGTTATTGGTGTACAAACTGTTCCAGAGTCGGAAACACATCGCTATGGAATTATCGATCCATTAGAACAAGAAGGTCGTCGTTACCAAGTTCGCAATTTCGTTGAGAAACCAGCACAAGGTACAGCTCCTTCAAACTTAGCAATTATGGGCCGTTACATTTTAACGCCTGAAATCTTTATGTTCTTAGAACAGCAACATGTCGGTGCTGGTGGTGAAATTCAATTAACAGATGCAATCCAAAGCTTAAATGAAATCCAACGTGTATTTGCTTACGATTTCGAAGGAAAGCGCTACGACGTAGGTGAAAAGCTAGGATTCGTTCAAACGACAATTGAAATGGCCCTGCAACACCCAGAATTACGTGATGACATGGTTGCAATGATGAAGAAAATTTTAGAAGAACAAGCGAATCAAGAGTCTTAATATAAAAAAAGAGTTATTGCAGCAAGCTGCAATAACTCTTTTTTATTATGAAATCGTCGAATGAGAATGCTGATAAGCAGAACGACGCACAGCATAGTATATGCGAGGTGCGATAATAGCACCGATAATTGTAAATGCAATATCTTTTACTGCAAACCACATCATAATCATCCAAGCAGCTTTATAGCTCATATTACCGCCCATAAAGAGATTGACTGCTCCGTACATGTAAGTAGTACCGATTATATAAGTTAAAATAATTCCAGTGAAAGAGGCAATTGCAAATGTAATGAAAGTGGGTCTTTCTTTTTGTTCTACTAGTTTTCCTGATACGTAAGCAACGATAATAAAGGCGATAATAAAACCACCAGTAGGATCTAAAAGTGCTCCAAATCCAGCTTTGAAGTTAGCGAAGATTGGTGCGCCGGCTAAACCAACGAGCATATATACAGTCATGGATAAGGCACCAAGTCTACTTCCAAGAAGAAGACCTGCTAAAATTGCGAAAAATGGTTGCATAGATAATGGGATGCCTGCTACTTGTAAGAAAGGTGCCCAAGATACAATATTTGCACCGATGGCCATAAGAGCAACGAACATGGCAGCTAATGCTAAATCTAAAACATGTAATCTTCTCATAATGTTAACCTCCTGTTGTTTTTAGGTTAACATTATCGTAGCGAAAATATTTACTTGTTGTCAATCAAAATATTTTGATAAGAAGGCTTTAAATAGTCTCTTAGCAACGTATATGGAATACGAAATTGCGGAATTCCACTTGAATAGGGAGCAATCTCATATAAAGGGAAATAAATGACGAGATTGTCTGGCTCTAAAAAGAAGTGAAATTTTTTCATACTCATTACTTTTTCAGTTGCATCAGGAAAATAAATGCTTTCATTTTGTTTAATTTGTCGTACAATCTCTGCACGGATTACATCTTTATATTTATCCTTTTGTTGAAATAAATCGTCTAAGTGCAGCACCTTTTTTTCGTTTAAATCAAATGTATTTGCCTTCCACGTATAAAGACCGTGTGCTCCGCCAGTATATTGATAGTAATTCACATATAGGCTAAGAAAAGGTGGTTTGTTTAAAGAGACTTTATAATCAACATTTGCTACGTATGGATGAAAGGGTGTACTAGATCCTTCTGTCTCTTTATAATATTTTTTTGCTTCTTTTTCTAATTTGTTTTTAAATTTGTCAGTGGATTTTTTGTAGTATAAATTGAGTTTATTTTGAAATTTAGAATCAGAAAAGTTGTGAAAAGAAGGCCTATTTATTTGATATTCTATATAAGGTTTCTTACCTTTTTGCGTTACAGTCTTAACATCGATTGTCAGGTTAGATGCTTTGGCTGTTATTGCACAATTTGGTACAATAGTCAGCAAGGAGAACATAAGCAGTAATATACAAAATTTCTGTTTCATTTAGGTGAAGCCTCCTTATATAAGTGTTATAAGTAGTTTGAAAATAAATAGGTAAAATTATACATTTAATTAAAGTAAGAGAAGGGGGAAGCGATATGGCAAAAACTTTAATGGATTCACTTGGAATTGAGTTGTTAGAGATGACAGAAGATAAGGTAGTTGCTACGATGCCTGTTGATGAGCGTACGCATCAACCGTTTGGATTTTTACATGGAGGTGCATCGGTTGCATTAG
Source organism: Bacillus cereus group sp. MYBK108-1 (assembly GCF_051917185.1). Taxonomy (NCBI): domain Bacteria; kingdom Bacillati; phylum Bacillota; class Bacilli; order Caryophanales; family Bacillaceae; genus Bacillus; species Bacillus cereus group sp. MYBK108-1. The sequence goes on along the minus strand of NZ_JBQAHZ010000028.1, from coordinate 17,866 downwards.
CGGAAACAGTGGCAAGTGTTGGTTCATATAATTTAATTGATCAAGAAAAATGTATTTGTTTCGGATTAGAAATTAATGCAAACCACATTCGCTCAAAGAAAGATGGAATTGTAACGGCGATCGGAACACCGATACATAGAGGACAATCGACAATGGTTTGGGATGTTCGTATTATTGATGAAAATGATGATTTACTATGTATATCAAGATGTACAGTAGCAATTAAAGAAAAACGTGAAAAGTAAAAAAGAGGCGCTCTTACGAGCAGCCTCTTTTTCTTATAATTAGAACTGGATTTTCTTCTCTAAGAAACCTTTTAGTTCGCTAATTGGCATACGAACTTGTTCCATTGTGTCACGGTCACGTACTGTAACAGCTTTGTCTTCAACTGAGTCGAAGTCGTATGTGATACAGAATGGTGTACCGATTTCGTCTTGACGACGGTAACGTTTACCGATAGAACCAGTTTCATCAAAGTCTACCATGAAGTCTTTAGCTAATTCTGCGAATACTTCAGTAGCACCTTCAGATAGCTTCTTAGATAATGGTAAGATAGCTGCTTTGTATGGTGCTAAAGCAGGGTGGAAACGAAGAACTGTACGAGAATCGTTTTCTAATTGCTCTTCTTCATATGCATCACATAAGAATGCTAATGTTACGCGGTCTGCGCCTAAAGATGGCTCGATGCAGTATGGCACGTAACGCTCATTCGTTTGTGGATCAATATAGTTAAAGTCTTCGTTTGAATGTTCCATGTGACGTTTTAAGTCGAAGTCTGTACGAGATGCAACGCCCCAAAGTTCGCCCCAACCGAATGGGAATTTGAATTCAATGTCAGTTGTTGCATTACTGTAGTGAGATAACTCTTCTTCACCGTGGTCACGAAGACGCATGCTCTCTTCAGACATACCAAGTGAAAGTAACCAGTTTTTACAAGTTTCACGCCAGAATGCAAACCACTCTAAATCTTCACCAGGCTTACAGAAGAATTCAAGTTCCATTTGTTCGAATTCACGTGTACGGAATGTGAAGTTACCAGGCGTGATTTCGTTACGGAAACTCTTACCGATTTGGCCGATACCAAATGGAAGCTTTTTACGCATAGAGCGTTGAACGTTTTTGAAGTTTACGAAAATACCTTGTGCTGTTTCAGGACGAAGGAAGATTTCGTTTGTGCTAGACTCTGTAACACCTTGGAATGTTTTGAACATTAAGTTGAACTGACGGATTTCAGTGAATTCTTCACTACCGCAATCAGGACATTTTACTTCATGTTCTTTCATTAAGTCAGCCATTTGGTCGAAAGTAAGACCATCAACAACCATTTCGATGCCTTTTGCATCTAAAGCATCCTCAATTAATTTGTCAGCACGGTGACGAGCTTTACATTTTTTACAGTCAATCATTGGATCGTTGAAGTTACCAACGTGACCAGAAGCGATCCAAGTTTTAGGGTTCATTAAAATAGCTGCGTCTAAACCAACGTTGTGTGGAGATTCTTGAATGAATTTTTTCCACCAAGCTTTTTTAACGTTATTTTTTAGTTCGATTCCAAGTGGACCGTAATCCCAAGTGTTTGCAAGACCACCGTAAATTTCAGAACCAGGGAAAATAAAACCGCGATGTTTCGCTAAGTTTACAACTTGTTCCATTGAATACATAAGAAAATCCTCCTTTTGAAAGTTAACGTATTGGCGATGACATACTCTGATACTTTGGAAACGAGCAGTATATGCTAAAAAGAACATAAAAAAACGCTCATCCCAAGGCTTATTTGCCTAGGGACGAGCGTTTGCCCGCGGTTCCACCCTAGTTGATACACAAAAGGTGCATCCACTTTATCATGTATTGCTCGGGACTGCCGTTTCCTTGCGGCTTCAGGCTTTCACTATCCCTGAATCGCTTTTTATGCAAGTACTTATAAGTCCGTCATCGCTACTTATATTAATAATAATGAACATATTCTAACACGTTCTTTTTTAAATCTCAATAGAGGAACGCGTCTATCTATGATAGAGTCTCGCCTATTTTTTCATTATTTATTCCGTAATTTTGCTTAATATGCTTAATTGCTTCACGCTTACTTAATGGAGCGAGCTCCTTGTTTTGAACGTATTCCCAAACTACATTCGGATTTGTTTTTGCATATTCACGAAGGACCCAGCCAATCGCTTTTTGGATGAAAAATTCTTTTGAAGAATGTAGTTGTCCAATAATCCAGAAAAGAAGTTCTTCATCCATCTTTTGTTTATATTTTAGTTGGAATAAAATAGCGGCACGTTGTAACCATATGTTATCTGATGCAATCCATTTTGGAATATAGGCAGAAATTAATTCTGGATGTTTTAAAAAGATATCGCCTAAAAATGTAGGGACGATGCTATCGACAGAGTCCCACCAAGATTTTGTGACAATCAGTTCTTCTAAGAAGGGGATATGAGTTTCATTTATATGCTTTTTATATTTTTGCATAATATCAAGTGCGGCCGCTTGGAATTCACGTTCTGTTAAGTCCCAAAGCTCACGTATGATAATTTGGAAGTCTTTTGGATCTGGGAGAGTATGTATTTGAATGATGTCTTTTAATAATTGACGTCTTTCCGGTGTTTGAATACCTAGAAAGGGGAAGTGATTTTTCATATAACGAGCCATAGGTTCTGCTTTTTCAGGATTTTGATGAGCTGTAAAATGCTCTTGTAATGCTTTTACAAATGGATGCATAAGTGTTGCTCCTCTCTTATTCTCTTTCTTTTCTTATTATACAAAGAGTTTGGATAAATTTTAAAACATAACTTGCAATGTAATGAAATATGTTGAAAGTAGAGAGGAGAGGATAAGATGGAGGATCAAGGCGTATTAGCAGGTTTCTTTGCTCTTAGTTTTGCGTTTATTCTTGTTATATTGATTTGGGCAATTATTTCATATTTGTTAACGGCTTTTGCACTTTATTCGATGGCGAAAAATGATGGTGCAACGGACGGGGTGCTTGCGTTTATTCCGTTTTTGAATAGTAAGACGTGGGGTGACTTAGCGAAAGATAAATTACCAGATTTTTTGAAAGAAGAAGCAGGGTGGAAAGTATTCGGTATATACGTTGCATGTTTTATTTTTAATTTCGTACCAGTTATAAGTTTACTAGCAACAGCTGTATCGATTGTATTGTCCATTTATCTTATCTACGCTATTTTAGACAGATACGGAACGAACTCTATATTATTTACGATTATTCATGTAATCACATTTTCGGTGTTCTTACCGATTCATTTATTTATCATTCGAAATGAACGGGTGAGATATAAAGAGTAGATTTTTCTTTTTTGTTGATAAGTCGATATATTTTAGATATAAGTAAAAAAGCGCCCTGATTATCAGAGCGCTTTTTTTACTACATAAGGTAGCGTAAATAAATATAAATGTGAGAAATGATTAATGAAACGATCATAATTGGGAAACCGACTTTTAGGAAGTCCATGTAACTAAATTTATGTCCTTCGCGGCTCGCGATACCTGCAACGATTACGTTAGCAGAAGCTCCGATTAATGTTCCGTTTCCACCCAGACAAGCACCTAGTGCTAATGCCCACCATAATACATCGATTTGTGCGTCAGATGGTGATAAGCCTAGCCCAACTGCCATATCGTTAATAAGTGGAATCATTGTTGCAACGAATGGGATGTTATCAATTGTTGCAGAGGCGATACCAGATACCCATAAAATAAGGATGGATGCGTAAGAAATATCTCCGCCTGTTATACCAATTACTTTTTGAGCTAACATTTTGATAAGACCGATATCGATAAGTCCTCCAACAAGTACGAATAGCCCTGCGAAGAAGAAGATTGTTACCCACTCTACGCTTGCAAATACTTCCTCAATTTCATGCTCTTTCACACCAATTAACATAAGTACAGTAGCACCAGTTAAGGCGATAATAGCGGCATCAATATGGAAAATAGAATGAGTCATGAAACCTACAATTGTAAGTCCAAGTACCGTTAAAGATTTTTTCATTAATACTGGATCTTTAATGTATTGTTTTTCATCTAAGCTCATTAATTTTTTAACTTGTACAGGATCGGCAATTAATTGTTTGCGATACATAAAGTAAAGTATTATCGCTGTAACTGCAATAATAATAATTACGATTGGTGCTAGATTCAATAGGAAAGCATTGAAGTCTAAATGCTTATTGGCAGAACCAATCATAATGTTAGGTGGATCACCAATTAATGTTGCTGTTCCTCCAATGTTTGAAAAAATAATTTCAGAAAGTAAATAAGGAACAGGATTTACTTGCAGTATGCGCGTAATAGATAAAGTAACTGGAACAACAAGAAGTACAGTTGTAACGTTATCTAAAAATGCGGAGCCAAGCGCGGTAAGTAAGGAAAGTGAAATTAAAATTTTAATTGGATTTCCTTGAGCTCCTTTTGCTGCTTTAATAGCAACGTATTGGAAAACACCTGATTTACTCGTAATGTTCACCAAAATCATCATACCGATAAGTAACGTAATCGTTCCCCATTCAATATGTTTCGTAAAGGCGTTGTGTAAATCGACGACTCCCACAATTACCATGAGTGCTGCACCAAGAAGTGCGATGACAGCACGATTAATTTTTTCAGAAATAATAATGGCATATGTAATTAAAAAGACTGCGATAGCAAAATAATACTGCCAGTTAGCGAGTTCTTGCGTTGTTTCGTGCAAAAATCTCATCTCCTTTCATTCACTTTTTCTTAGTGTGTCAAAAATGTTCTAGAAGAAACACACATAACGTCATTATAAAGTAGGAAAATGGCGGATGTAAATGAAAGGGGGGATTTTGTCATATTTTCTGCATAGGTCATTTTTTCTTATTTTTTAAAATATTTGTGGGCATTTGACATATATATAAGATACATCCAATCTGAATATTTAAAATGGAATTAGCATTCGAGCTTGTTCGTGTAGGAGTGTCAAATAGAAAGGAATGACAAAAATGATAAGGAAGGGATCGTATGGATGAACAACGATTTTTATTTTTAGACTTTGAGTTTACGATGCCCCAGCATAGAAAGAAACCGAAAGGATTTTTTCCGGAGATTATTGAGGTAGGACTCGTTTCAGTTGCTGGCTGTAAGGTAGAAGATACGTATTCATCACATGTCAGGCCGAAAACATTTCCCTCTTTAACGGATCGATGTAAGAAGTTTTTGGGAATAAAACAAGAAGTCGTGGATAAAGGGATTTCATTTCCTGAACTCGTTAAGAAGCTTGCAGAATACGAAACGAAATGTAAACCGACAATTGTAACGTGGGGAAATATGGATATGAAAGTGCTGAAACATAATTGTGAAATGGCAGGGATAGCTTTTCCATTCTTCGGACAGTGTCGTGATTTATCGCTTGAGTATAAGAAGTTTTTTGGAGAAAGAAATCAAACAGGATTATGGAAAGCAATTGAGGCGTATGGAAAAGTAGGGACAGGGAAGCATCATTGTGCGCTTGATGATGCGATGACGACGTACAATATTTTTAAACTAGTAGAAAAAGATAAAGAGTATTTAGTAAAGCCAGCACCTCCAACATTAGGAGAACTTGTTGATTTTTCAAAAGTGTTAAAGAAAGTGAGCACACAGTAACGACCAAATTGCACATTATGTAATTTGGTCGTTTTGTTTTTTAGAGTTTGTAGTCTTTCTTTAACTGTTGTAATGTTTCTAGACTACGAACCGCAAAAGGTGAATCATCTTCAGAAAATGAATTCATTTGAGTTTCTAATGCTAATTTTAGTGACTCGGTATAATCCGGAATTTCTCCTTCATATTTTTTCACCATTTGCTCTGGAATGTTCGTCTGTTCACGGAAAGCTAAAGCGCGTCTTTCGTGGAAAAATGGTACGTCAGCTTGTTTTACGTTATGTAAGTCACCTTGCACCGGATGTTTTAAAACAGCTAATACTTTTACGACGTAACTGCCAGGGCGGCTATTTGTAACTTCGCCAATGTATTTTCCTGTTTTATAAATACCAGTAACGATTTCGCCAATTTCAAATGTTTCTCTCATATTTTTCACCTCAAGTTTATAGTAAGGAAAGTACGGGAAGGAGTCAAAGAAATCATTTGCTTTCAGAACGCCCCTTGAGAATATGGATAGGTTCCACTATAATTTAAAATGATATAACAGAAAATTCTGATGTTTTATAAATCCTATAATAAGGAGTGTTCTATATGATGCCTTTATATTTTCCGGAAGATAAAACAGAATATATTATTCCAGGGATTGTTTGCGTTCTATTTATTATCGGTGCTATTGCCACGTGGCGCATGTTTATTCGTGTATCAAAAAGAGAAGCAGAGCGATTGCAGAAAGTTGAAGAAAAACTATTAGCTGAAAAGAAACAGTAATGCATTTTTGTATGTTTCCCTCTATGCTCGGACAATCTAAGGGCAGAATATATTTTGGAGGGAATAAAATGAAGAAACGGCTTTTTTTCAGTTGTTGTTTATTATTTCTGATGGCAGGTTGTGACCAAGGAAAGCCGAAAGAAATTGAAGTGAAATTACATAATGCTTCAGGAGATGAAGTAGGGACTGCGAAAGTAGTGCAGCAAACAAGTGGCGTGAAAATTACGATTAAAGGAGAAGGTTTCACGCCAGGACCACACGGACTACATGTACATGAAATCGGAGAGTGTAAGGCACCTCGTTTTGAATCATCCGGGAATCATTTTAATCCTGATGATAAAAAACATGGTCTTCTTAATCCGACGGGTGCAGAAAACGGTGATTTACCGAACGTAGTTGCAGATGGTTCTGGAAAGATTAAAGCGGAAATCGATGCACCTCACATCACACTTGAAGAAGGAAAAACGACGATTCATAGAAAAGATGGAGCGTCTATTATTATTACAGAAAACCCTGATGATGGTATGACTCAACCGACAGGTAAATCAGGGGATCGAATTGCTTGTGGCGTAATTGTAAAAAAAGCATCGGATATGAAGAAAAAGTAAAAGCTACCGTGAATGGTAGCTTTCTTTGTGAAATGTAATTGAAAATATATCAGCGATTATTGGAATATATCGACTGTAACTCAAATTATATCGGCGATTATTGGAATATATCGACCGTAACTTGAAATATATCGACTTACCGACAAAATATGACAAAGGAGTCTGTCCAAGAATGATTAGGGGGACAGACACCTTTCTTATTATGAAAACGTATGACGCAGTCTGTTTAAAATTTCTTCTAAAACAGATCGTGGACAGCCGATATTAATTCGAATATGTTCTTCGCCACCTAACCCGTATTTCTCACCAGGTTCAACAATGATTTTTCCTTTTTCCTCAAGTAATGCAGTACGCTCGTTTTGAGAAAGCTTTAGAAGAGAACAATCAATCCATAATAAAAAGCTACCTTCTGGCTTCGTTACGGAAAGAGCAGGTATGTGAGTTTTAATATATTCACAAGCAAATTGAGCATTATCTTCTATATATAATCGAATTTCGTTTAGCCAATCATTACATTCTGTATAGGCACTTTGCATCGCTGTATAAGCGAAGATATTTAATCCGTGGAAGCCTTGTCTATATTGGATAGATGTAAAGGCTTGACGGAGTTTTTCATTTGGAATGATAATAATCGATGCTTGTAATCCAGCGATATTAAATGTTTTACTTGGAGCCATACAAGTAATCGTGCGAGCTGCTAATTCTTCAGATAAAGAAGCGAACGGTGTATGTGTATGATCTGCGTAAATAATATCGGAATGAATTTCATCCGCCACAACGATTACGTTATATTTAGTACATAACGATCCGAGCTGCAAAAGTTCCTCTTTCGTCCAAACGCGCCCGATTGGGTTATGAGGGCTACAAAGAAGCATGAGTTTGATGCCTTGCTGAAACTGCTTTTCTAAATGCTTGAAGTCTATCACATATGTATCATTTTGTTTCTGTAATGGACTCACGTATAACTGTCTGTTGTTTGTTGTGACCATTTCGAAAAATGGAGGATAAATAGGTGGTTGTACGAGAACGGATTCGTTTTCTTTTGTGAAAGCCTGTATGCTCGTACTAAGAGCTGGAACGATTCCGGCGCTAAAGACAATCCATTCTTTTTGAATATCCCAGTCGTATTGTTGTTTTGTCCAGTTACAAATAATATTCCCAATATTTTCGGGAGGAAGTGTATAGCCAAAAATCGGATGTTCGATTCGTTGTTTTAAGGCAGTTTGAATTGGTTTTGGTACTTCAAAATCCATATCAGCAATCCAAGCATGGATAAGTTCTTCGTTTTTATATGTATCCCATTTTATACTATGCGTTCCACGTCGATTGATTGCTTTATGAAATAGTTGCATAAGTTTGCTCCCTTCTTCTGTAAAACCAATAAGTTATGAAAGTTCTCTCTCTTCTTATAGAATAGCTGATGTGATAGGATAAAGAAAAGTATTAAAAAGTGAAAAGGCGGGAAGCGAATGGGTACATATGAAAAGATGATAGAGGTTGTGAAGAATTGGGATCCGTTTCAAATGGGACCGGAGTTTTATGAAACAGAAGCGAGCGATGTTGTGAACGTCATAAGTGTGTTTGACGATCCAAAATACATCGCAAAGAAGATTCAACATATATACTTTATGTCTTTTGAGGAAGTACCTGCGCTTGAAAAATGTGAGAAATTAGCTATGGAATTACTTGTAATAAAAGAAGGTGGAAGCTGTTCATTATAGGCTGTCGGAATTTCCGACAGCCTTTTTTATATTATCCCGCTATTTTCCGGGCAGTAAGACCCTCACCTCAAAATTCAGCGGAAGCAAAGAAGTTAGGTGGGGACTGATTAAAGTTTCATTTTATTGCGCGGAAAAAGCGATAATTTCTTCATAAACATGTTCAGGCTTTTCTTCAGGTAGTAAATGTCCTGTATTTTCATAAGAAATAAATTTTGAATTCGGTAAATCTTTGTGTAGACGATGACCTACATGTACAGGGACGACGCGGTCTTTTTCACCCCAAATGAGTAGGGTAGGTGTTTCGATTTTTTGTAATTCAGTTGAAGATAAGTCACCTTCACGGTCTCGTATCATGCGAGTTAAAGCGGGAAATATACGGTTGTCATAAAAAGGAGCGGAGTAACCTTTTTTCATTTCATCGTCAATTAATGAGTGATCATGAACGACATTCATTAAGTTATGAACAATGCCGCGCCGTATAATCCAGTTCTTTACGTATAAATGAAAGAACGGTAAATAAGAAGAGTATAGTAAAGGTAAGGTTGCGCGCGCTAAATAGCTCGAGCTACATAGTAAAATCGTCTTTGAAATGAGTTCAGGACGTATACGGTTTACATAGAGAGAAATTTGCCCACCCATAGAATGCCCAACTAATACAATGTTTGAGAGAGATAAATGTTCAATTAAATCAATAATAATCGTTGCTAAATTGTGATAAGAATACTTAAACAGATGAGACTTATCACTTTTTCCGAACGGTGGTAAATCAAGAGCAATGACTGTTCCTTCCTTCGCTAGTAAAGGAATGAGACGGCGGTAACTGAATGAGGAAGATAAAAAGCCGTGAACGAGTACGAAAGTAGGGCGTTCTGTTTTATTATCATGTTCATACAATTCGTAATGAACAGTAGTGCCGCGAGTGGAAAAAGTGAAATAAGGACAAGTATATTTATGATTCATTTTTTGTCACTCCATTGATTTTTGTTCATATCATCTCCAAGGAAGAAGAAAATATGTTAACAAAAAAAGGCAAGATGACGATGTCATCTTGCCTTTCGTTTATTCAGTATTACCCGCGCACAATATTAGGCGGTGTTTTTCCTTGTAATCCTGCAACTAAATTTTCAGCGGCGGTCATGGCCATTTGCTGACGAGTTTTTAATGTTGCAGATCCGATGTGCGGTAAAGTCACAACATTTTGTAATGATAAGAGTGGATTATCTTTTTGAATTGGCTCTTGTGTAAAAGTATCGATGCCTGCTGCAAAGATTTTCTTTTCTGTTAAAGCATGGATTAACGCTTCTTCATCTACTGTTTTCCCCCGAGAAGCATTAATGAAGATTGCTGTTTCTTTCATTAATGAAAATTCCTTTTCTCCGATAAGGTGATATGTTTCATCTGTTAATGGAGTAAGAAGAACAATAAAGTCAGACTGCTTCAGTAGCGTCTGTAAATCACAATATGTAGCATCGAATTTTTGTTCAGCTTCTTCTTTACGACGGCGGTTATAGTAAAGAACATTCATATCAAATCCGAATTTTGCTCGTTTTGCAACGGCTTCTCCAATTCGGCCCATACCGATAATACCAATTGTGCTATGGTGTACATCTAGTCCGAAGTGTTCTTTTCCGATTTCAGCGTTCCATTCACCATTTTTTACGTAAGAATCGAGTTCGCAAACGCGGCGCCCAGCTGATAGCATAAGGGCGAAAACGAGATCAGCTACTGTATCATCTAATACGTATGGTGTATTCGTTCCGATAACCTTTCGATTTTTCATCGCTTGTAAATCAAAATTATCGTAACCGACAGAAATGTTGCTCACTACTTTTAAGTTAGGAGCCACTGTCAGTAATTCTTCATTAATAGCAGATCCGAAATTTAATAACCCATCTTTATCTTGTATTTTCTCTAATAGAACATCACGAGGTACTTTCTCATTTTGATCCCATTTTTCATAATCACAGTGTTCTGATAAATAGTTTTCTACAAATGTCGGAACTGGTTCAGCAATATAAATTTTTGGTTTCACGGTTCCATCCCCTTTCGCTTTATCACGCATTTTTCCGCTGATTAAAGTTTCACTTTATTTTGACATAATTCAATAGAAAAATCTTCTTTTCAAACTGGAAAGGGTATTTGTATAATTTAGACACAAACGAAAAGGAAGGATGATTTATATGGTGACAGAAAAAGAATTAGAATTATTAGCTTGTCTTGAAAAGAGTAGTCGATTATCTGTAGATACATTAGCGAAGCTGTTAAATATAGAAGTAGAAGAAGTAAAGAAGATGGTTGCGAGATTAGAAAATGAAAAGATTATTGTGGATTATGTAACACATATCGATTGGACGAAAGTGAAAGAACATACAGGTTTAACGGCAATGATCGATGTGAAAGTTACGCCAAAGCACGGCGTTGGGTTTGATGCGGTTGCTGAGCAAATTTATCGTTATTCAGAAGTGAAATCCGTTTATTTAATGTCAGGGACATATGATCTTTCTATTACATTAGAAGGTAAAACGATGGGGGAAGTAGCGATGTTTGTTTCTGAGAAATTAGCAACAATTGAATCTGTCGTTTCTACAACTACTCATTTCATTTTGAAGAAGTATAAACATGAGGGCGTTATTTATGAAAAAGACGATGATGATAAGCGAATTGTGGTGACACCATGAAGCAATTTGAACTATCTAGATCAGCAGAATCTTTAAAACCATCTGGTATTCGAAAATTTTTTGATTTAGCAGCAAATATGAAAGGTGTTATTTCCCTCGGGGTAGGAGAGCCGGATTTTGTTACCCCTTGGAATGTAAGGCAAGCATGTATTCGTTCTTTGGAACAAGGGTATACGTCATATACAGCAAATGCAGGATTATTGGAGCTCCGTCAAGAAATAGCAAAGTATCTAAAAAAACAATTTGCAGTATCTTATGACCCAAGTGATGAAATCATTGTTACAGTTGGAGCGAGCCAGGCGTTAGATGTAGCAATGCGCGCCATTATAAATCCTGATGATGAAGTGCTCATTATTGAACCAAGCTTCGTTTCTTATGCACCACTTGTGACATTAGCTGGAGGAGTTCCAGTTCCTGTGGCGACTACTTTAGAAAATGAGTTTAAAGTACTACCAGAACAAATTGAAGCAGCTATTACAGCGAAAACAAAGGCGATTTTGCTTTGTTCACCAAATAACCCGACAGGTGCAATGCTAAATAAATCCGAGCTTGAAGAAATAGCAGTGATTGTTGAGAAGTACAATCTAATTGTATTATCTGATGAAATTTATGCAGAGCTTGTATACGACGAAGTATATACAAGTTTCGCGAGTATTAAAAATATGCGCGAGCATACGATTTTAATTTCAGGATTTTCAAAAGGGTTTGCGATGACAGGATGGCGTCTCGGTATGATTGCAGCTCCTGTTCAATTTTCAGAATTAATGCTCAAAATCCATCAGTATTCAATGATGTGTGCACCGACGATGTCTCAGTTTGCAGCACTTGAGGCGTTACGCGCAGGGAACGATGAAGTAATTCGAATGAGAGATAGTTATAAGAAGCGTCGTAACTTCATGACGAAATCTTTCAATGAAATGGGCTTAACGTGTCATGTGCCAGGCGGAGCATTTTATGTTTTCCCTTCTATATCTTCAACAGGATTATCTTCAGCGGAATTTGCAGAACAGTTATTGCTGGAAGAAAAAGTGGCTGTTGTCCCTGGTAGCGTATTTGGCGAAAGTGGTGAAGGTTTTATTCGTTGTTCTTATGCAACATCGCTTGAACAACTTATGGAAGCAATGAAGAGAATGGAACGATTTGTAGAAAATAAAAAAAGGACAAAACGTAATACGTTTTGTCCATAAAAGGGGGGGAATACTAGAAAGCCATGTGTTAGTATTCTATCCCAATATTGGATAATTATACTTCTTTAAGGGAAATTTTTCATGAATTTTGAATGAGTTCTGTCATAGTGGTATAATTTACTAATATAAGGTATACGCATTCTAGATAAAGTTATCTAGAATGCGTACTAACCAATCGGATATTTAAAATAAATATATCTGCTTTGCTCTCTATAATTGTAGAGAGAATGGTAAACGTATGGGAGTGTTTCATATGTCAGAACAATATACAACAGGAGTGGTTGTAACAGGGAAAGTGACTGGAATTCAAGATTACGGTGCGTTTGTAGCGTTAGATGCAGAAACACAAGGGCTTGTGCATATATCTGAAATTACAAATGGATATGTAAAGGATATTCATGACTTTTTAAAGGTCGGCGATACAGTAGAAGTAAAGGTACTTTCAATTGATGAAGAGCACAGAAAAATGAGTTTATCGTTAAAAGCGGCGAAAAGAAAACAAGGAAGGATTCTTATACCGAACCCATCTGAAAACGGATTTAATACGCTGCGAGAAAAGTTGGCAGAATGGATTGAAGAGTCCGAGTTAACAAAGTAAAAGAGGAACGCATATGAGCGTTCCTCTTTTACTTTATCTTATGATATATATTTGCAAATATGATTGCATGCAATCATATTCGTATGTCGGAGGTGAAAGGACATACTGATTATCGAATTTCGTTTGTTTCTGGGTGCGTACCAAGATTTTCAGATGGTTTAAACAGTAAACCAAGGTTGATAAGCCCAGATATACCAACGATGCCGTAAATAATACGTGCAAGAGCTGAATTTTGTCCACCGAAAATGGCTGCTACTAAGTCAAACTGGAAAAACCCGATTAGTCCCCAGTTCACAGCGCCAATTACAGTAAAGACTAATGCGATACGTTGTAAAGTACTCATGAAAAAGCCCCCCTTAATTGTGAAGCATGAGCAAGCAATGAGTTAATTAACTCTTTTATAGAATGGGGTAGTTATGTTGTTTTTATACATAAAAAATGTTTGAAAGAAGATGTATATACATCTATACCGAAAAATGCGAATTTTTATGCAAAAAATGAACTTTTTCTAAAAAATATATATTGGTTACGTTTACAATGTTTGAATCGCTTGATTTACAACTTCAGTTTCGCTAAAGTGAATACAGAAATACATATCCATAATTGGAGGGAAAAAGATGAGTACACATGTAACGTTCGACTATTCTAAAGCGTTATCCTTCATCGGTGAACATGAAATCACTTATTTACGTGATGCAGTGAAAGTAACACATCACGCAATCCACGAAAAAACTGGAGCTGGGAACGATTTCCTTGGGTGGGTAGACCTTCCGCTTCAATATGACAAAGAAGAATTCGCTCGCATTCAAAAATGCGCAGAAAAAATTAAAAATGACTCTGACATTTTACTTGTTGTAGGTATCGGTGGTTCTTACTTAGGAGCACGTGCAGCAATCGAAATGTTAAACCATTCTTTCTACAACACGCTTTCTAAAGAACAACGTAAAACTCCACAAGTGCTATTTGTTGGACAAAACATTAGCTCCACTTACATGAAAGATTTAATGGACGTATTAGAAGGTAAAGACTTCTCTATTAACGTTATTTCCAAATCAGGTACAACAACAGAGCCAGCACTAGCATTCCGTATCTTCCGTAAGTTATTAGAAGAAAAGTATGGAAAAGAAGAAGCTCGCAAACGTATTTATGCAACTACAGATAAAGCGCGTGGTGCATTAAAAACATTAGCTGATAACGAAGGTTACGAAACATTTGTTATTCCAGATGATGTTGGAGGTCGTTTCTCTGTATTAACGCCAGTTGGTTTATTACCAATCGCAGTAAGTGGCTTAAATATTGAAGAGATGATGAAAGGTGCAGCTGCTGGTCGTGATGACTTCGGAACATCAGAACTAGAAGAAAATCCAGCTTACCAATATGCAGTAGTTCGTAACGCTTTATACAATAAAGGAAAAACAATTGAAATGCTTGTTAACTATGAACCAGCACTTCAATACTTCGCTGAGTGGTGGAAACAGTTATTTGGTGAAAGTGAAGGAAAAGATCAAAAAGGTATTTTCCCATCTTCAGCAAACTTCTCAACTGATTTACACTCATTAGGTCAATACGTTCAAGAGGGTCGTCGTGACTTATTTGAAACAGTTCTTAAAGTAGGTAAATCTACACATGAACTAACAATCGAATCAGAAGAAAACGATTTAGACGGATTAAACTACCTTGCTGGTGAAACTGTAGACTTCGTAAATACAAAAGCATACGAAGGTACATTACTTGCACATAGCGACGGGGGAGTACCAAACTTAATCGTCAATATTCCTGAATTAAATGAGTACACATTCGGTTACCTTGTATACTTCTTCGAAAAAGCATGTGCGATGAGCGGCTACTTATTAGGCGTGAATCCATTTGACCAACCTGGAGTAGAAGCATATAAGAAAAACATGTTTGCTTTACTTGGTAAACCAGGATTTGAAGAATTAAAAGCAGAATTAGAAGAGCGTTTAAAATAATAAAAAGCGACCGGATTCCGGTCGCTTTTTATTATTTTATCGAAAAGTCCATCAGTATATTCAAACTAAAGTGGGTATGCTAAAGGAAAAGTCTAGGAGGGATGGGCTTGATTCCGATTCAATCAAATTTAGAAGGACGTACATATGCGTTATATAAGTTAGAAGAGATTATGAAACCACTTGGATATAGCATTGGTGGTAATTGGGATTATGATAAAGGATGCTTCGATTACAAAATCGATGAAGAAGATGGGTATCAATTTTTACGAGTTCCATTTACAGCCATTGATGGAGAACTAGATGTACCAGGCGTAATAGTTCGTCTTGGAACGCCGTATATTCTTTCGCACGTATATCAAGACGAACTAGATGATAATGTGAATACTTTAACAGCTGGAACAAGTGGAATGGATCAATTTGCTGAGCCGAAAGATCCAGATGGAGATGTGAAAAGAAAATATATCAATATTGGGAAAGTGCTCATGCAAGAATTAGAGCGTCATTTTACTAATGGTGAATAACAATGAGTATGTCGCTTTCAATGAGAACAAAGGAATGAACTGGATTAATCATATATTGTTCGTCGCGCTTTATACCTAGTAAGAGAATGTTTTGCTTTAAAAGAGTATAACTACAATTGGCAAAAGTTTGTCCGGTGCAGGACGATGGAAGCTCCATCAGTTGTAATTTATTATCAGAGATTTCGTCGTAAAGTGAAAATAGTACACCTGAAATAGAAGGGAATAAAAGAGAAGCGGTAAATACATAGCTCGTTAATTTATTTCCTTCTATAATTTCTGACACGCCAGCTCTCGTTGCATTTTGTATTTGTTCAGAAGTAAGAAGTTCAGCGATGCAGTGAATGTTTGGGTTGAGCCCTTTTGCAGTTAAAATATTTAAAATGGACTGTGTATCCGCTAAGCTTTCGTTTTTTTCTTTATCAGCTGTTATTAATATGGTGTGTGCCGTTGCAATATTAGCCTTTAATAAAGTTTGATCGTGATGCGGACAACCTTTTATAAATTCTAAATGATGAAATGGTTTTGGGAGTAAAGAAAGTGTTTCATCAATTAAAACGATATCAAGGTTTGGTTGTAATACGTGCATTTGCTTTACAACATGTTTTGCGCGCTCATTCCAGCCAACGATAATCATATGACCGTTAGAAGTAGCGGCTTCTTCACCTTTAATTTTCATATATTGTTTATTAATCATTTCAGTAGCAAACAGCACCATATAATAAGAACAAAAGCCAGTTCCTAATAAAATAATACTTATACCTATTAGTTTTCCTATCGTCGTATGGGGAGCAAAGTCGCCATATCCAACTGTAAAAATGGTAACGATTGACCACCAAATTCCGTCAAACCATGTAGTGAAATGAAAAGGTTCTAATCTATGTATAAGAAAACCGGAAAAAGCAGTCAGTACAATAATAAAACAAATTAAACGAAAAATAATGGAATCACGAAATGTATCTACTAAATTCGGACGGGATTTCAATTGCCTATTCCTCCTTACTTTGTAGGACTACATTCATTGTTGCCATTATAGAAAAAAGAAAAACTCTCTAATTAAAGAGAGTTTGTTTTACGTTACATACTTTCCACTTCAGTTTGTTGGACACTTTCAAGATGCTGGAGAGCATAGTAAACATCAGCGGTATGTCTTTTTTGATCAATGGACAGTTTAAGATGTAAATAGTGAGAACCGTTTTCTAATGTTTTAAGCTTCATATTCTTAACTTTTATATCCATTTCTTTTATTTCTTCAATTACGATTGGGATATTGTCCATATTTCGTACAACAAGTTTCACAGCGATATCACGTTGACGAAATGATCTAGGACCTACATATTTCATCGCGAGTGGTATAAGTTCGACACTAATCATAAGGAAACACATTCCGAATATCGCTTCAATATAGAATCCGGCCCCAACAGCAATACCAATACCAGAAGCACCCCAGATCATAGCGGCAGTCGTGAGCCCTGCAATGCTATCGTTGCCTCTTCTTAAAATTACGCCAGCACCTAAAAAACCAATTCCTGATACAATTTGAGCGGCAAGTCGAAGTGGATCCATATTCATATGATCGGTATGTGGTAAGTTATAAGCTGCTTTAATAGAAACAATCGTTAGGAGGCAACTAATAATAGAAATAACTAAACACGTTTTTAAACCAAGTGGTTTCCGTTTTAATTCGCGTTCTAAACCAATGGCAAATCCTAAAATAGCCGAGAGACCTAGTTTGATTAATAAATCGGTATAGTCCATATATATTCCTCCTTGTATGATATGCTATATGAATAAAACGTTTATTATAGAAAGAAACGTCTTTTGATAGAGTAACTTTATATAAAATATATGTAGGAATTGCTCATACATGAAAGAGATATTTCGTTTAAGTATATGATATAAAAAAAGAAATGTGGGCAGTTTTAAAAAAAGTTTATAAAAGGTGTTGCATTTCATTTTTCACCATGATATATTAATAACCGTCGCTGATGCGGAAACGCAGAAAACGACAAAAAAGAAATTAAAAAACTTAGTTGACATCGAAAAACGAAGATGTTAACATAAGGAAGTCGCAAATGAGCGACCAAGTAGTTCTTTGAAAACTGAACGAAACAAACAACGTGAAACGTCAATTTTTATTTTAGATGCTAGACAAACTAACTTTATTGGAGAGTTTGATCCTGGCTCAGGATGAAC
>NZ_JBQAHZ010000027.1:0-70160 GCF_051917185.1 Bacillus cereus group sp. MYBK108-1 | reverse complement strand
TAATGATGGCAGAGAGGTCACACCCGTTCCCATACCGAACACGGAAGTTAAGCTCTCTAGCGCCGATGGTAGTTGGGACCTTGTCCCTGTGAGAGTAGGACGTTGCCAGGCTAATATTATTCCGCAGTAGCTCAGTGGTAGAGCTATCGGCTGTTAACCGATCGGTCGTAGGTTCGAGTCCTACCTGCGGAGCCATTATGCTTCCATAGCTCAGCTGGTAGAGCACTTCCATGGTAAGGAAGAGGTCACCGGTTCAAGCCCGGTTGGAAGCTTGGGAATAGGTTTAAAACTTTTTTGGCCCGTTGGTCAAGTGGTTAAGACACCGCCCTTTCACGGCGGTAACACGGGTTCGAATCCCGTACGGGTCACCACTTTTGGAGGATTAGCTCAGCTGGGAGAGCACCTGCCTTACAAGCAGGGGGTCGGCGGTTCGATCCCGTCATCCTCCACCATATATATTTAAAATGTCGGAGGGGTAGCGAAGTGGCTAAACGCGGCGGACTGTAAATCCGCTCCTTCGGGTTCGGCAGTTCGAATCTGCCCCCCTCCACCATTTTCTTTAAAATAACCTGAGAGGGTTTATTTTTTTGAAAAGATAACCATACTAGTAAATATTAATGGGCTATAGCCAAGCGGTAAGGCAACGGACTTTGACTCCGTCATGCGCTGGTTCGAATCCAGCTAGCCCAGCCATTTACGAGCCATTAGCTCAGTTGGTAGAGCATCTGACTTTTAATCAGAGGGTCGAAGGTTCGAGTCCTTCATGGCTCATCATTTTTGCGGAAGTAGTTCAGTGGTAGAATACAACCTTGCCAAGGTTGGGGTCGCGGGTTCGAATCCCGTCTTCCGCTTAATTAATAAGGGGCCTTAGCTCAGCTGGGAGAGCGCCTGCCTTGCACGCAGGAGGTCAGCGGTTCGATCCCGCTAGGCTCCATCTAAATAAAAAAGCTTACATCATACGATGTAAGCTTTTTTTGTGTTTAAAAAGACAACTTTTATACTTGTCGTTTAAAATGAAGAAAACGTAAAAATAAGGGATGGGGAGATAATTGTGAAAGTTGTTATTGCATCTGATTCATATAAAGAAAGCCTAAAAGCTATAGAAGTATGTGGAGCTATTGAAAGAGGTTTTAGAGCAATTTTTCCTAATGCAGAGTATGTGAAAATACCAATTGGAGATGGAGGAGAAGGGACGGTTGAATCACTTGTTGATGCTACAGGGGGGAGAATTATATCAATTAGTGTGACAGGACCGCTTAGAGAAGGTATACAAGCTTTTTATGGCATTTCTAAAGATAAAAAGACAGCGTTTATTGAAATGGCAGCAGCATCAGGATTACAGCACGTTCCAGTTGAAAAGCGCAACCCACTTATTACAACGACAAAAGGAACAGGAGAACTTATATTACATGCGCTAGATCAAGGAGTGGAGTACATAATTTTAGGACTTGGAGGAAGTGCTACAAATGATGGCGGGGCAGGTATGTTAGCGGCTTTAGGAGTAAGGTTTATAAATGGTAAGGGTGAAGTAATAGATCCATCTGGAGGCACATTACACTCGATTGTTACTATTGATTTTTCACGAATGGACCCACGCTTAAAGGGGGTAAAGATAGAAGCGGCATGTGATGTGGATAATCCATTAGTCGGAATGCAGGGAGCATCTTTCGTATTTGGGAGACAAAAGGGTGCAAATATAGAGATGATGAAAGAGCTAGATGAGAATTTACAACATTATGCGAATATGCTTAAACGATATGTATCTTTTGATGTATCTGAAATACCTGGTGCAGGGGCAGCGGGAGGAATGGGAGCGGCTGTTATTTCAGTGTTAAAGGGAGACTTGCGTAGGGGCATTGAAATTGTATTAGATTATACAAATTTCGATAAACATATAGAAGATGCACATCTTATTATAACTGGTGAAGGTAGAATAGATAAACAAACTGCATATGGAAAGGCTCCTGTGGGTGTTGCGGGGCGTGCAAAACGTTTTTCTGTGCCTGTAATTGCTATTGGAGGGTCTGTATCATCTGATTATTCAGCTGTGTACGAGAAAGGAATAGATGCGGTATTTAGTATTACAACGAGACCGATGACACTAGAAGAAGCATATAAAGTAGCAGAAGAAAATATTGAAATGACAACGAAGAATATTGCAACAGTGTGGAAAATAGCATCAGAAAAACACTTCTAAATATAGGAGTGTTTTATTATTATTATTTAATAATAGTGATTGCGATTGTTTCATTAAGTTAACTTTATACATAGAATAGTCTTAAAATTTGGTTTTCAACGTGAATATAAGTGAATAAATTGTATATCCATACAGAAAAATGTCGAGTTGAGTCAGACTATATAAAAGATTTAAAATATTTAGTGAAGGCATAAAAGGGGGATACTATCTATGAAAAAAGAAATCTCAGTTATTGGAGTTCCAATGGATTTAGGACAGATGCGTCGTGGAGTTGATATGGGACCGAGCGCGATCCGTTATGCAGGGGTAATTGAAAGAATTGAAGAAATTGGATATGACGTTAAAGATATGGGAGATATATGTATAGAGAGAGAAAAAGAGATAGATGAAAATACAAAATTAAGAAACCTTACACAAGTTGCAACTGTATGTAATGAATTAGCAAGTAAGGTGGATCATATTATAGAAGAAGGTCGTTTTCCACTTGTATTAGGTGGTGACCATAGTATTGCTATCGGTACATTAGCTGGTGTAGCAAAACATTATAAAAACTTAGGCGTTATTTGGTATGATGCACACGGTGATTTAAATACAGAGGAAACTTCACCATCTGGAAATATTCATGGTATGTCACTTGCAGCAAGTTTAGGTTATGGACATTCTTCACTTGTAGATTTATACGGAGCATATCCAAAGGTGAAAAAAGAGAATGTCGTAATTATCGGTGCGCGTGCATTGGATGAAGGAGAAAAAGATTTTATTCGCAATGAAGGTATTAAAGTGTTCTCAATGCATGAAATTGATCGTATGGGGATGACGGCTGTGATGGAAGAAACAATCGCATATTTATCTCATACCGATGGTGTACACTTATCATTAGATTTAGATGGTCTTGATCCTCATGATGCACCAGGTGTTGGAACGCCTGTAATTGGCGGTCTATCTTATCGTGAAAGTCATTTGGCGATGGAAATGTTAGCAGAAGCTGATATTATCACATCTGCTGAATTTGTTGAGGTAAATACGATTTTAGATGAGAGAAATAGAACGGCAACAACAGCAGTTGCTTTAATGGGTTCTTTATTCGGTGAAAAACTAAAATAAATGTAAGAAAAGCAACTGAGAAGTTGCTTTTTTTATTTGAAAATAAGCGTATAATAATGATTTATATTATACTGTACAATAAAAATGTTTGACATCTTACCAATTTGAGCTAAAGGGGGGTTGTTTGTAATTGTCGTTTGTTTCATGTATGGTATAATTAACTAGTTGTTGGAAATACATACAGATAGAGCATAAAACAATATTTCAATATATGGATAGAATTGCTCGTAAGTAGGAGGAAGGGATAGCATGCCTTTTGAAGATACGACCATTTTGAAATATCTTAGTACGGCATTAGATATTGCCATTGTATGGTTTATTATATATAAGCTAATTCTTATAATCCGAGGGACGAAAGCTGTTCAACTTTTAAAAGGGATTACAGTTATTATCGTCGTTAAGATGATCAGTATTTTCCTCGAATTGCGTACGCTATCTTGGCTAACTGAACAAGTATTAACGTGGGGATTTTTAGCCGTTATTATTATCTTTCAGCCAGAATTGCGAAGAGCACTTGAGCAGCTAGGGCGCGGGAGTTTATTTTCGCGTGTTGGAACGCATGAGGATGATGAACCTGAAATGGTTGCAACAGCGATAGCAAAAGCAACCGAATATATGGGGAAACGTAGAATTGGTGCATTAATTACTTTGTCAAAAGAGACCGGTATGGGTGATTATGTGGAAACGGGTATTCCGCTCAATGCAAACGTATCATCGGAATTACTTATTAATATTTTTATTCCAAATACACCTCTTCATGACGGAGCGGTAATTATGCAAGGAAGTACAATTAAAGCAGCAGCATGCTATCTTCCATTATCAGAAAGTCCGTTTATTTCTAAAGAATTAGGAACTAGACATCGTGCTGCAATGGGAGTTAGTGAAGTTACTGATAGTATTACAGTAGTTGTGTCTGAAGAAACTGGTCAAATTTCTTTAACGAAAAATGGTAAGTTGCATCGTGATTTGAAGACAGAACAGCTGAAAGATATGTTATTAGCTGAATTTAGTGGAAACGAAAAAACGACTTCTTCGTCTTTATGGAATTGGAGGAGAAAGCGTCATGGATAAGTTAATGGAGAATCATTGGTTTTTAAAAGGGATCTCATTACTATTGGCGTGTATGCTTTTTATGTCAGCGACGTTAACTGAAAAAAATACGACATCAGGTATATTACCTTTTGCAAATGATACGAAAGAAACATTAACTAATTATGCTATTAATCTTAAGTATGATGAGGAAAAATATATTGTAAGTGGTATTCCGGCAGAGGGCGTTAAAGTAAAATTAGAAGGCCCAAAAGCATCAGTTGCTACAGCAAAAGCAAAAAAACAATTTGACATACCGGTTGATTTGCGAGATAGTCCAAAAGGAACTTATGAGATTTCTTTAAAAACGAACGGGCTTCCAGATGATGTGAAAGGAACAGTTCAGCCATCAACAATTAAAGTTACTCTTCATGAAAAGGCGAGAAAATATGTTCATGTAGATCTGAAATTATCAAATGAGGATCAGATGCCAGCGGGGGCTACTCTAGAAAAATCAAGCCTTAAACCGGATACTGTTGAGGTAGTTGGGACGAAAGAAGAAATTGAAAGCATTTCCTCTGCCAAAGCGTATGTTGATTTAAAAGGTGTTAATAAAACTGTTACAAAAACGCCCGAAGTTACATTATACAATAAAGAAGGAAAACGTTTAAATGTAAGAACAAGTCCATCTAAGATTAGTGTAACGTTGAATGTGGCAACGCAAACTACAGCCAATAATACTGAAAAAACTGTTCCTGTAACGTATACGAAGAAGGGGAGTTTAGCAGAAGGATTGGCGGTTACAAATATCAGTGTTGAACCGAGAGAAGTAACGATAGCTGGTCCAAAAGATATTTTGGATAATATACAATCGCTAGAGGGGGTCGAAGTAGATCTTAGTCAATTGACAGAGTCTACAACATTCGATGCCTCTGTTTTATTACCCAAGGGTGTAACAAGTGCAAAACCGAATCAAGTGAAGGTTTCGGTGGGAGTGCAAAAAACAAAACAAACGAAAACAAAAACGATTGATGGTATCCCAATACAGAAAAATGGACTGTCTAAAGATGTTACTGCTCAGATACTTTCGCCGCAAGATGGAAAGATAAGTGTTGATATTTCAGGAGAAGCAAGTATAGTAGATAAAATAACAGCTGCTCAAATAACAGCGGTAATTAATCTGCAAAATGTATCCTCAGGGACGAAAGATATTTCCATTCAAGTGAGCGGTCCTGGTAATATTTCAATAGAGCCAAAACAAAAAAGTGCTAAAGTTACTATTGTGAAGAAAGAAAAACCAGATAAAGAAGTACAGGGTAACGGTCAACAACCGGATTCAAATACGGATCAAGAAAATCAAAATGAGAAACCAAAAAATCCTGAACCTGATTCAGAAAAAGAACAGGAAAAGAATCAAAACCAAAATCAAAATCAAGATAAAGATAAAGATAAAGATAAAGAAACGAGTCAAGAACCAACAGTAGATAATCAAAAAGAGCAAGAAAAAGGAGCGAATCATAATGGGTAAATATTTTGGTACAGATGGAGTACGCGGAGTTGCAAATAAGGAGTTAACACCTGAATTAGCTTTCAAAATTGGACGTTTTGGTGGTTATGTATTAACAAAAGATACAGATCGTCCAAAAGTAATTATCGGTCGTGATACACGTGTATCTGGTCATATGTTAGAAGGAGCTTTAGTAGCAGGTCTATTATCAACTGGAGCAGAAGTAATGCGCCTTGGCGTTATTTCTACACCGGGCGTTGCTTATTTAACAAAAGCACTAGATGCACAAGCGGGTGTTATGATTTCTGCATCTCATAATCCAGTACAAGATAACGGTATTAAATTCTTTGGTTCAGACGGCTTTAAATTAACAGATGAGCAAGAAGCTGAGATTGAAGCTTTATTAGACAAAGAAGTTGATGAACTACCACGTCCGACAGGTACTAATCTTGGACAAGTGAGCGATTACTTTGAAGGTGGACAAAAATATTTACAGTACATTAAACAAACTGTTGAAGAAGATTTCTCTGGCCTACATATCGCTTTAGATTGTGCACATGGTGCAACTTCTTCTCTAGCTCCATACTTATTTGCAGACCTAGAAGCTGATATTTCAACAATGGGAACTTCTCCAAACGGTATGAATATTAATGAGGGTGTAGGATCTACACATCCAGAAGGCTTAGCTGAATTGGTAAAAGAAAAAGGTGCGAATATCGGACTTGCTTTTGATGGCGATGGCGACCGTTTAATTGCTGTAGACGAAAAAGGAAACATCGTTGACGGTGATCAAATTATGTTCATTTGTGCGAAATATATGAAAGAAACTGGTCAATTAAAACATAATACAGTTGTTTCAACTGTTATGAGTAACTTAGGTTTCTACAAGGCACTTGAAGCAAATAATATTACAAGTGATAAAACAGCAGTTGGTGACCGCTACGTAATGGAAGAAATGAAGCGTGGAGGTTACAACCTAGGTGGAGAACAATCAGGCCATATTATCTTACTTGATTACATTACAACTGGTGATGGAATGTTAAGTGCACTTCAACTTGTAAACATCATGAAAATGACGAAAAAGCCATTATCTGAGCTTGCAGGAGAAATGACGAAATTCCCACAATTGTTAGTAAACGTTCGTGTAACAGATAAAAAATTAGCATTAGAAAATGAAAAAATTAAAGAAATTATTCGTGTTGTAGAGGAAGAAATGAACGGTGATGGCCGTATTCTTGTTCGTCCATCTGGAACAGAGCCACTTATTCGTGTAATGGCAGAAGCACCAACACAAGAAGTTTGTGATGCATATGTACATCGCATTGTAGAAGTTGTGAAAGCTGAAGTTGGCGCTGAATAATTAGCTGAATTTATATGAAAAAGGAGCACAAAAAGTGCTCCTTTTTCATATGTTTTATAGACGATGAAAAAAATTTCATTGACGGTTTATCCATGTTTGTTATAAGATGGTCTTGTTCTTTTTCTCAAAGGAAATATTGTAAATTATAAAAGCGCCAGAACTACAAATAGTGTAGTTGACGAGGTGGGGTTTATCGAGATTTCGGCGGATGACTCCCGGTTGTTCATCACAACCGCAAGCTTTTACTTAAATCATTAAGGTGACTTAGTGGACAAAGGTGAAAGTGTGATGAGAGAAGAGGAACGGATGAAAACTAGCTGTATAAGTATATACGGACTTAAACCCAATCGAGAGGAAGGTGAAAGCCGTTACAAGCTTACAGGGCTAGCAATATGTAATCCGTTTTTTAGTATAAATAAAAATGGTATCGGACTATGTCGTTACATGTTCGCAGAGCAGTGTAAGCATTTGTAACGGCGACTAAACATGTGTGGAATCGTAGGATTTATTGGAGAGCAAGATGCAAAGGAAATTTTATTAAAAGGTTTAGAAAAGCTAGAATATCGTGGATATGATTCAGCAGGTATTGCAGTACAAGCAGAGAACGGTGTTGTTGTATACAAAGAAAAAGGCCGTATCGCAAAACTTCGTGAAATCGTAGATGAGAACGTAGCAGCAAGCGTGGGTATCGGACACACACGCTGGGCTACACACGGTGTTCCAAGTAAAGTAAACGCGCATCCGCATCAAAGTACATCAAAACGCTTTACATTAGTTCATAACGGTGTAATTGAAAACTATGAATTAGTGAAAAAGGAATATTTACAAGATGTAACGTTCGTAAGTGAAACAGATACAGAGGTTATCGTACAGCTTATGGAACAACAAGTGAGCACAGGATTAAGTGTAGAAGAAGCGTTCCGTAATACGCTATCTCTTTTACATGGCTCTTATGCAATCGGATTACTTGATGCTGAAAATCCAAACATGATTTATGTTGCTAAAAACAAAAGCCCGCTATTAGTAGGTGTTGGTGACAACTTTAATGTTGTGGCAAGCGACGCTATGGCGATGTTACAAGTTACAGATCAATTTATTGAGTTAATGGATAAAGAAATCGTAATCGTAACGAAAGAAAGTATTACAATTAAAAACTTACAAGGTGAAACGATTGAACGTGCACCGTTTACAGCGGAATTAGACGCAAGTGATATTGAAAAGGGAACATATCCTCATTTCATGCTTAAAGAAATCGATGAGCAACCACTTGTAATCCGTAATATAATTCAAAAGTATCAAGATGAAAATGGCGAAATTGAATTAAATCAAGACATCCGCAATGCGATCTTAGATAGCGATCGTATTTACATCATTGCATGTGGAACGAGTTATCATGCAGGTCTTGTTGGAAAACAATTTATCGAGAAGTTTGCAAAAATGCCAGTTGAAGTACACGTGGCAAGTGAATTCTCTTACAACATGCCATTATTAACAGAAAGACCATTCTTCATTTACATTTCACAAAGTGGTGAAACAGCTGATAGCCGTGCAGTACTTGTGCAAACAAATGAAATGGGCCATAAAGCATTAACAATTACAAACGTGCCTGGTTCTACGCTTTCTCGTGAAGCTGATTATACACTTCCGTTATACGCTGGACCAGAAATTGCAGTTGCATCAACGAAAGCTTACACAGCACAGCTTGCAGTACTTTCAATTTTAGCGGCTGATATTGCTAAAGCAAAAGGTGAAGTTCTTGATTTCGATTTAACACACGAACTAGGACTTGTAGCAAATGCAATGATAGAACTTTGTG
Source organism: Bacillus cereus group sp. MYBK108-1 (assembly GCF_051917185.1). Taxonomy (NCBI): domain Bacteria; kingdom Bacillati; phylum Bacillota; class Bacilli; order Caryophanales; family Bacillaceae; genus Bacillus; species Bacillus cereus group sp. MYBK108-1. The sequence goes on along the minus strand of NZ_JBQAHZ010000027.1, from coordinate 61,147 downwards.
ATCAAAAAGAAGAAATGGACGCATTAGCAAAACAATTTTTAGCAACAACGCGTAACTGTTTCTTCATCGGCCGTAGCGTAGACTTCTACGTAGGATTAGAAGGTGCGTTAAAACTAAAAGAAATCTCTTACATCCAAGCAGAAGGATTCGCTGGAGGAGAGTTAAAACACGGTACAATCGCTTTAATTGAAAATGGTACACCAGTTATCGCACTTGCTACACAAGAGCACGTAAACCTTGGAATTCGTGGTAACGTGAAAGAAGTAGTAGCACGCGGGGCTAACCCATGTATCATCTCAATGAAAGGCTTAGAAATGGAAGGTGACAGCTTCGTATTACCAGCTGTACACGAAGCGCTAGCACCGCTAGTAGCAGTTATTCCATTACAACTTATCTCATACTACGCAGCACTTCACCGCGAGTGTGACGTTGATAAGCCACGTAACTTAGCTAAGTCTGTTACTGTTGAGTAGGAGATTGGTAGGTTAATAAGTATAGTTATACGTTTGAAATAAATTAAAACTAAGAAAAAACTCTGTAAAAATCATTTTACAGAGTTTTTTTAGTTATTTATTGTTTTACATAACAAATTGTTACTTGTTCGTCTATGTGGAAAATCTGTAACGCTTTACCATCTAAATTTTTAACCTCATATGATGAATAAATAGGTCTTTCCAATTTCACTTCTTGACCATTTTGAGTTCCTTTTTCCACCATTAGCGTTAACTGATGGGAAGAAACGTCTGCTTGGTATGTTCCTGTTAAGTAATTATCTTTATTTGGATAAGAACCATTTGCATATGTTTCAAATGTCTTATCTGCTTTTAGGACTAACGTAGTTTTGACTCCGTCTCCGTAATCAATACCCCAATTACCTACAAGCTCTGTACCGTCTTTATAGTTGTTCTGTACATTCTTAAACTTAGCGGAATCCTCGTCTGGTGTATCAATTTTTCCTTTGAATATACCAGTTTTATCTTGGGTACTGTATGTTTTAACTGTATTACCACTAGATAAACTCGGTGAGTTAGAAGAACTAGTACCACTTGTTGTAGAAGTAGTTGTTGAACCACCCTTAGCTTCCGCTTTTAACTTATTAAATACAGGTTTCCAAATGCGTTTTGCTTCATCTAATTTATTGTTTGCTTTATCTATGATTGCATCATCCGTATCTTTAAGTGTTTTAGAGTAATCAAATAACTTGGATACTTCTTTGAAAGATTCTTTTAACTTTTGAACAGCTTTTACAATTTCCTTATGATCTTCCTTGTATTTTCCTGGTGCATCTATACGCTCTATTTTATTAAATACTTTATCTAAGTCTTTAATACTATCTCGTACCTCTTCATTTGACTTACTTCCCTTTTTATTATCCCTCACAGAAGCATCATAGTAATCTAGACGTCTTAATAAGTCTTCTTCAATGTCTACCATAAGTTGTGGGTAATCCTCAGGCAAAACCATAATCATCTTAACATCTTTACTTTCTTCTTTTGAGTTAGTTGATTTTTCCTTTGTTTCAGATGATTTACCTTCTGTCTTAGTTTCTTTACTTTCTTGTTTACCAGATTCAGCATTTGTTTTTTCTTTTTCTCCAAATAAATTTGTTACACTACAAGCTGACATAGAAACTACTAATCCAGATGCTAGTAAAATTTTACCTGTACTCTTTTTGAAATTCTTCATATGATTTTTCAATTCTCCCTTTAAAAACATAAAATAGATGTGCTTTAGCCCCTTTAAAACTAAAAAACATACCCCTTCTATATTTATTTTATAATACCTTTCTACGTATAATATTTTACAATTAATTACAGGTACGGTCAAAATTTATCTTAGTTTAACGATGTTCACAAAAAAGATGCGAAGCTTTATTCCTTCAAGTAAAGATTCTAAGTGAGTTTTGATTAAAATTTTTTTATAAAAATCTCATACTTAGTTAAAAAGAGTGATTCTATTTTGATCAATCGTTTTTTCAAAATGAATTTTTTTGTTGTTAAATAAAGATTTGTGACTTCATTTTTATCAAATTTTATTCTAAACCAACATATAGTTATAGCTTTAAAATAAATTTACAAATTTGTATTTAAAAGGGGTGTTTTTGTGTCGAAAAAGAACATCTAGAATTGGTAAGTGGATAGAACTCCATAAATTAAAGTTTTACTTTATCGACTTCACTTTTATTTATCTGAATTTTCCGTTATCATTTTAAGTATTCGTGAACAATTTCCTTTATTACGATAAAAAGAGACGAGAGATTTATGGACATTTCAAGGGGGTATATTGATGAAAGTGAATGAAAAAACATATTTAAGTATAGAAGAGATTATTTCATTACCAACCGTATCAAGTACAAACATAAGTGATGATGGTAAAAACGTAGCATTTGTTAAGAAGACGGCTGATTGGAAAGACAATACATATAGGAATCATGTATGGATATATGAAAAAGATAAGAAGCAGAGTTACCCATTATCAAATGGTGATATAGATAGTACACACCCATTATGGTCTCCAGATGCTAGGTGTATCGCATATCTTAGTCCAGTTGGTGATGGGAAAAATCAGATATTTGTTAAGTCACTAGATGGTTATAGAGAGGTTCAAATTACCGATGAGAAAGAAGGAGTCAGTACATTCAAATGGGGTCCTACTGGCAAGGGTCTTTATTATGTTACGCAGTCAAAAGAATGTGAGGAGATAAAGAAACGTAAGGACCTATATGGAGATTTTCAACATATAGGTAAGGAACACCAGAATAATTGTTTATATTACATTGAAATAGAGAAGGTGATACAAAGTGATACAGATGAACACGAGAACAGAGTTGTTTATCAATTAACGGATGGTAAGGATTTTCATATCCATGAATTTGATATTTCAAATGATGGTAAAAAGGTTGTATTTATGGCGACACCAAGCTCAAATATGGCAGATTATATAAATGGAGATCTATACATACTCCATATTAAAGCTGGAGAGCTACAAAAGCTGAATGTGGATAAGTTGTTGGGAGGGAGTGTTTGCTTTTCTCCTGACGGCAGTGAAATATGTTACACAGCAAGCATAAGAGAGAAGGATTACTATAGAAACCATATACAAGATAGTACGTTAGAGATATATGATATAAATACCGGAAAGGTAATTCAACCTGTAACAAATTTTGATAGTACGGTTATGCCTTTACAGTGGACAGCTAAAGGGGTTTTAATTAGGTGGCAGAATAAAACGAATTATCTTATTGGTTTGCTAGCCGAAGATGGCACTGTGGAAATATTAAGCGAAAAAGTAGATGGCTTTATAATGGATGCTTCTATAACAAAGGATGGCAAACATATATCCTACAATAAGGCTATAACAAATGAAACCTTTGAAATCTATTTAGACGATAAAAAAATAACGGATGAAAATAGCTTTTTCAAAGGGAAACTTAGAAGTAACAGGGAAATCATCTCATGGAAAAGTAGCGATGGTCTTGAAATAGAAGGTGTTTTATCAACGCCAGTAGAGTTGGACACTAATAAAAAATATCCTTTATTAGTAGTAATTCACGGCGGTCCGGCTTGGGCATCTTTTCCGATATTTTCAGACTGCTTCAATGAGAAATATCCGATTGAACAGTTTGTTGAAAAAGGCTTTATCGTTTTAGAACCAAATTACAGAGGAAGTTCAGGTTATGGTAATGAATTTTTAAAAGCTAACTATAGAAAACAGGGGATTGCTGACTACGATGATGTTATATCTGGAGTGGATGAACTAGTAGAAAAAGGGATGGTAGACAAGGATAGAGTAGGAGTTATGGGATGGAGCAACGGTGGATATGTATCAGCTTTCTGTTCTACGTTTAGTAGTCGGTTTAAAGCTATTTCAGTTGGGGGTGGAATAACTAACTGGAGTACCCATTATGTAAATACAGATATACCTTACTTTATTAGAATGTATTTAGGAAATACTCCATGGAATGATCCAGAGATATATACGAAGACATCACCTATGACGTATATTAAATCAGCTTGTACGCCTACCTTAATTCAACATGGGGAAAAGGATGCAAGAATTCCAATTACAAATGCATATGATCTATATCAAGGATTAATGGATATGGAAGTTGATACAGAATTAATTATATTTAAAGGAATGGCATATAGTTCTGACCAACCAGGAGTTCATGTGGCTATTATGAAGCAGAACTTGATGTGGTTTTCACACTATATTCTTGGAGAGAGTATGGAGGGTTTTAGGACTTTGTAAGGGATGTTTGTACAAGACATAAGGTTGAAACGGTCTTCATATTGAGATGATTTATTATAAAATATATACTTAAACTACTATCAGTACATAAATCAGGGAGGACTAATATGACAGGAAATAAAAATGACTTACTAGTAGAAAAACGTGAAGAGTTATTGAAAGTATTGCAAGCTCGTTTTGAGAAAAACATGAACCGCCATGAAGGTCTTGAATGGGCTAAAGTTGAAGCGAAGCTGACTACTAATAATGAAAAAATGTGGTCACTTAACGAAATGGAAGTAACTGGTGGTGAACCGGATGTTGTTGGTTATGATGAAGAAAAGGACGAATATACTTTCTATGATTGTTCAAAGGAGAGTCCTAAAGGCCGCAGAAGTCTTTGTTATGATCTTGAAGCGTTAGAATCAAGAAAAAAACATAAACCAGAAAATAACGTTATTGATGTTGCCAATGCTATGGGCATTGAATTATTAACGGAAGAACAGTATCGGGAATTGCAACAACTTGGCGATTTTGACATGAAATCATCAAGTTGGGTACAAACACCTTCAGATATTCGAGAACTCGGTGGTGCTTTATTTTGCGATTATCGCTTTGGACATGTTTTCGTGTACCATAATGGAGCAGACTCTTACTATGCTGCCAGAGGTTTTCGTGGCTCGTTAAAAGTTTAAATTAGGAGAAATAAGAAAAAGAGCCTATATTCAGGCTCTTTTTCTTATTTATATTTTAAAAGTAAACTGTTACTATGCAGTTTTACTTAATTTATATGTTCCGTGGTTGTTTTTACGGAAAAGTTTAGGGAAAACATAGCCATCTAATCCAATACGTCCAGCGTTCTGCCCTGCAACTAAAATGAACATAGTCAAAATAAGCAGGTTTGGGTTTACACTAACGGTTCCACTTAATAAAAATGAAAGATTCATTATGATTCCGAAAAATGCAGCTGTTTTTGTTAATCCGCCTAAAATTAAACCTAGACCTACTAAAATTTCTCCCCATTGAACTAAAAAGCTAAATAGGTCTGCGTTTGGAAGGACAAAATGTTGAAGAAAATCTGCCCACCAACTTTGTACTGCAGGGTGGTCACCTGATGCTTGAGCAATAGCACCCTTTAGAAAGCCACTTGCGTCAAAAGATTGTCCGAAGACTTTGCCTATCCCAGCAGCGAGCCATGTATACCCTATGTAAAGCCGTAAAAGTAATAATATGAAAGTAGCACGTTTATCAGTTCTTAAAAAATTGATAACCATTGAAATCCCTCCAATATTGTATTTACAAGTTTATTATATATCCATTGTGAATAAATTCACAATGGATATAATGTGAACAAGTTTATGATTTTTTATTTGTAAAATTGTACATAAAGCATTTTGAAATTTATTTTTGGAAGGTGAAGAATAAATGTGGTATGGGAGCTATCTATTTTAGTAGAGAGCTCCCATAGTAAACAGATTCATGTAGTTTTTTTAGTGTATCTGGGCATTACGTATTATTTCTCTGGCTTTATATAAGGAACAACTTGCGCAGTCACCCCTACAGAAGCACCGCGAATAAAATCTTGGTTTTCTAATGCTTTAAAGTTTTCCGTTTTTCCTGTTAGCATAACACCTAAAATTTTCACTTGATCAAATGGTTTGTTTTTGTTTGCTTTTAAAAACTTCTGTATATCTTCGTCATGTCCATCGTCATCGTATTGATTAAGTGAATCAATGAACTCTTTGTACGCTTCTTTAGGAGACTTGTCTGGATTGAATCCGTAAACAGGCATACCAGCAGGTCCTTTACTTTCATCTCTGATTGGTGAGGTCATATATAGCCATACGATATTTAAGTTATCTGGTATTTTTGTTTGAACCTCTTTTAATGTATAGGGTTGATTGAAAGAGATGGCAACTTCGGCAACATAGTTGTTCATTTGTGAAACTTCACCTAATTCATTTTGCACACCATCGTGATAATCTTTAATAGCCGGATTATAAAATGTCGCAAATTTATTCTTTGTTTGTTTATCATACTCATAGAGATTTGTATCTGACCAATAAAAGCCAGGTGTTAACTCATTGAAGTCAATATGAGTCAGGAACCAACCATAAGAACTTGTTAATGTGTTCCATGGGACTACATAACCGTTAATGTTTTTGGAACGGTTTGATATAATATTGCCGCCAAACATAGATGAATTACTTGTTACTTGAGAATCAATTTGTACATTCGGTTCTGCAATTGCGTTATGTAAAAAGAGATGTTCGTGAAGTTTCGTAGAGCTTTTCGCTGCGAAGTAATTGCCAACTTTATAAATGATAGGGATAAGCATCATGACAACGATAATAGAGGTAATGATGATTTTAAGCAACTGTTTCCTTTTAGCCTTTTTTAAAGCATCTTTTAAAGAAGTATCCATTAATTTTTTCCTCCTACTTTAGAATGAATTGTCTTACGTGCACGATGTAATTTTGTTTGACGCTGTTTACTTGAATATCTAGTATTAGAGCGATTTCTTCGTATGTAAAATTGTAATAATATTTTAAAAAGAAGGCTTCTTTATATTCTAATTTTATATCTTTTAATAAATAGAAAATCTCATATTTATTTAAAACTGTATCCAATTCTCGGTCTGTATATTGAAGTTTTGAATAGATTTCTTCAGTTAAGCAGATGTTTTGCTGTTCTTTTTTGCGTTTTAAATCAATGTATTCATTTAATGCGACTCTGAAAAACCATGGACGTATGTTACTCTCGGTTAGATTATCTAGCAATGTGTATACTTTATAGAAGGTATTTTGGATGATGTCTTCTGCATCTTCTTTTATAGCCCCTTTCGCTAGTAGTAGTTTGAACACTTCCTCCCCTAGATTGATAAGATAGGAGGTAAATATATTTTCTTTTCCCATCACTTTTCCTCCCTACACTTATACAACGAATAGGTAATGATAAATGTATACACTTAAATTTAAATTAGTTATTCACTATGATTTATAGTACACGATACTTTATAAATAGGAGTGGTTCTTTTATTTTTTGAAATATTAAATCTTTAGTGCTAAAATAAAATTTGGAGATATATGTAAAGGAGACAAAGACTCAATATGTGGATGAACTTGTAATGATTAGAAACTAGATAGATGAATTTTGCTCTCATAAGCGAGGGTTTATTTAGTCATCTGTAAATCATTCAAGGAATGCATATTTGGCTTGTACATCCCTTTTATAAGGATAGGTGCCTATTTTATGTATCTGTCTTTTTTGTGGGAAAGTTTATATCTCTTATATAAAATATGCGTCCTTTAAACTTGGAGGAGTATATGATGAACCAATTAAAAAATAAAGTAGCAGTTATTACAGGGGTAAGTCGTCTAGACGGTATAGGCGCAGCAATTTGCAAAGAATTGGCTGAATCAGGATACGATATATTTTTTACGTATTGGACGGATTATGATAAAGAGATGCCATGGGGCGTTGAGAAAAATGAACAAATACAATTAGAAGAAGAGCTATTACAAAACGGTGTTAGAGTATCAAGCATGGAGTTAGATTTAACTCGGAATGATGCACCGAAAGAGCTTATAAATAAAGTTACTGAACAATTAGGGTACCCTCATATATTAATTAATAATGCAGCATATTCTACGAATAATGATTTCTCTATGTTGACTGCTGAAGAATTAGATAAGCATTATATGGTGAATATTCGTGCGACTACATTGCTCAGTAGTCAATTTGCCCGAGGATTTGATAAAAAATCTGGTGGTAGAATTGTGAATATGACTTCGGGGCAATTTCAAGGTCCTATGGTAGGAGAACTAGCGTATGCAACAACGAAGGGAGCTATTGATGCTCTTACTAGTACGTTGTCAGCAGAGGTAGCTCATTTAGGAATAACAGTGAATGCAATTAATCCAGGACCAACTGATACAGGATGGATGACTGAAGAGATAAAACAAGGGTTAAAGCCGATGTTTCCTTTTGGCAGAATTGGTGAGCCAAAGGATGCAGCTAGACTCATTAAATTTTTAGTAAGTGAAGAAGCTGAGTGGATTACTGGGCAAGTTATTCATTCAGAAGGTGGATTTAAAAGATAAAAAAGAAGGTATCTCACCTTAGTGAGATACCTTCTTTTTTAATCTTTCTTCAGTCTTCGTGCAACACCATTTCCTAAAGACTGTAATCCTTGAACGAGGATAATTAAAATAAAGACAGTTGCATACATTACTTCAGGCTCGTAGCGTAAATGTCCGAAGCGGTATGCTAAATCCCCTAGCCCGCCAGCACCCACAAGGCCAGCCATTGCTGTTGCGCCAATTAAGCCAATTGTTGCGATTGTTAATCCAAGTACAAGGGAGGGACGAGCTTCTTTAACCATGACGTGCCAAATGATTTTTATAGTAGAGACTCCCATCGCTTGGTAGGCTTCAATGACACCGCGATCGACTTCTAGTAAAGCTGTCTCCATTAAACGTGCGATATAAGGGGCTGTGAAGACGACAAGCGGTACGATAACACCTTGCACGCCAATGGATGTTCCCATTAGAAACTTTGTAAAAGGCAAGATAAAGAATAATAGAATGATAAATGGAAGAGAGCGAATAACATTAATAACCGTATTAAGAATAGGATAGATGATTTTATTTTCATGCTGTCCACCAGGTCTCGTTAAAACAAGTGTGACGCCAAGTGGCAGTGCAATAAGGATAGAGATGAGTAATGAAATAGATGTCATTTGAAAGGTTTGGATTGTGGCTTCCCATATGACTTTACCCCATTCATCCAAAAAGGACTTGTTTCCCATAATCTGTTCTACCTCCTTCTACGATGATTCCTTGCTCTTGTAAAAATGATAAAGCACGGTGGATTTCATTTTGTTCCCCTTGCATATGAACGACTAGTTTCCCATATGCTTCATGTTTTAACTGCGTAATATTACCGGATAAAATATTCGGATACACTTGGAAACGTTTTGTGGCAACGGCTAAGGCAGGTTCCCCTGAAGTAGTGCCAATAAATGAAAGTGTTACAATTTCTCCAGTACGTTGTAGTTCTTTCTGTACCTCTTCTGGAATTTTCGCTGCAAATGCACTATTTACAAATTTTTTCGTGGTTACATGTTGTGGGTTTGTGAAAATATCTTTTACAGTCCCACTTTCGACTACAGATCCATGTTCCATAACAGCAACGCGGTCACATATACGCTGGATGACATTCATTTCATGTGTAATGAGTAAAATCGTAATTCCGATTTCTTCGTTAATCTTTAATAGCAAATCAAGGATAGAATCGGTTGTTTCTGGATCTAATGCGCTCGTTGCTTCATCACTTAATAACACTTCAGGTTCATGTGATAGCGCACGAGCAATTGCGACACGCTGTTTTTGACCACCAGAAAGTTCGCTTGGATACGCATCTTTTCTATTAAAAAGATCGACAATGCGTAAATACTTTTCTACTCTTTTTTCAATTTCTGCTTTTGGAATGCCAGCAAGCCGTAACGGTAATGCGATATTTTCATAAACGGTAACAGTTTTAAGTAAATTGAATCCTTGAAAGATCATTCCGATTTTTTGTCTCGCTTTTGCTAGTTCTTTTGTCGATAACGTTGTTAAGTCTTGTTCGTTTACAATGATATTTCCTGTCGTTGGTTTTTCTAATAAATTTACACATCGAATCAATGTACTTTTACCAGCGCCACTATACCCAATGATTCCAAATACCTCGCCTTTTTCTACTTTAAGGGAAGTAGACTTAAGAGCCTCAACATTCCCTTTTTTTGTTGTAAATACTTTGGATATGTTTTTTAATTCAATCATTATCGTCAGCTCCTACCAAGATGGTAAAACTGAACCATCAAATTTTTTCTCGATAAACTCTTTTACTTCTTTAGATTGATAAGCTTTCTTTAATTTATTTACAACGGCATCATCTTTATTTTCAGTACGAACAACAACCCAGTTCACATAGGGTGAATCTTTTCCTTCGCGGAAAATAGAATCTTTCGCTGGACTTAATTTTGCACCTAATGCAAAGTTTGTGTTAATTGCAGCTGCTTTCACTTCACTTAGTTGCGTTGGTAATTGAGATGCCTCTAATTCGACAATCTTTAATTTTTTTGGATTTTCAATTACATCTTTTGCAGTCGCTTTTTCTGTAGCCTTTGGATCAACTTTTAAAACCCCTGCTTTTTCAAATAATTTTAAAGCTCGAAGTTCATTCGTTGGGTCATTTGGTACAGCAATTGCATCGCCCTCTTTTAAGTCTTTTACATCTTTTATATCTTTAGAATATACACCCATAGGGAATGTTACTGTTGAAAATACTTCAGCTAATTTCATATTGCGTTCAGCTTTAAATACATCTAAATACGATTTCGTTTGGTAGCTATTTACATCAAGGCTTTTTTCATCTAATGATACGTTTGGCGCTACATAATCATTAAATACTTTTATATCAATTTCGAGGCCATCTTTTGCTGCAACTTCTTTTACCTTTTCAAAAATTTGTTCATGTGGTCCACCTGTTACACCGACAGTAATCTTTTTCTCGTCTAATTCTTTTACCTCTTTATTTGAACTCACACTACATGCGCCTAATAATAATACTGCTCCGCTTACAATGCTTAATAATACCTTTTTCATCTATAAATCCCCCTTCATATACGTTCCAAAATAAAAAGCACCTCCCAAAAAATAAGAGAGGTGCCGAATAGACGAAATAGATTCCTCTCTTATCTTCCAAAACGAAAACTCGTTTTGCAGGAATTAGCACCTTAGCTTATACGTCATAAGCTCGGTTGCCGGGCATCATCGGGCCAGTCCCTCCGCCACTCTTGATAAGAGTATGTGTATGTAGTTTTGAATATGGTACTAATAGTAAATCGTACGAAAAGAATTGTCAATTATATTTTCAGAATATATTTTATTTTAAGGTAATCGAAACGTTCCCCTTTTTATGTCCTTTTTCTACATATATATGAGCTTCAGCAATTTCTTCTAATCGGTAAGTTCTATCAATAACAGGTTTTAGCTTTTCTGTTTCAGCTAGTTGTTTTAGTAGGTTCATATCTTCTTTACTGACTTTTGCCATCATTCCGTTCACAGATACATATTTTCCATTAGGCATTAATGCATCTGTACAAAGAGACTTATTATATTTTCCAACTGCATCAAATATAATGTCATAGTGCTCGCCCCGCTTAGTAAAATCTTCTTTCATATAATCAATTACGTTGTCTGCCCCTAAAGCTGTTACTAAATCGAAATTCGAACTACTACAAATGGCTGTGACAGTCGCCCCGAAGTATTTCGCAAGTTGTACGGCAGCTGTCCCTACTGACCCAGAGGCGCCGTATATAAGTACTCGTTGCCCTTTTTTTATCTGTCCTTTTCTAAGGAAGTGCAATGCTGAAGTTCCGCCAAAAGGAATAACGGCAGCTTCTTCATATGTCACATTGGTAGGTTTTAATGCTATTAATCCACTTTCATGCACGCATGTGTATTCGGCATAACCACCAAGGTTTAGTTCTGTTAATGCAAAAACTTGATCTCCTTTTTTAAATTGTGTTACATCTGTTCCAATGTCTTCGATTTCACCGGATAACTCTACGCCAAGTATAGGTTTTCTCGGTTTTCTGAAACCTAATATGATCCGCATAGGAATCCAAAATAAGAGGGGGCTATTAAAGCCACGTATTCTACAATCTCCAGTCGATACACTTGTTGCGTGAATTTTAACTAATACTTCATTTTTTTTAGGTTTAGGCTTTTCTATATTTTGAAGTTGGAGAACATTAGGTGGTCCATACTTTGTGCAAATAATAGCTTTCATAATGACCTCCTGAAATGAGTTGTTATTATTTACATCATATTTAAACTTTTTCTCAAACATGTTGCTATATAGGAAATAAATTTAAAGAAGAATATTACGAATTATATAGATTTCATAGGAAAAGAGGTGATATTATTTTGGGAAAGGGGGCAACAGTATGAAAAAAATTATTTTTGTTTCAAGTTTAGTACTTGCAATCAGTCTAGGGGTAGGGTGTAGTAATGAGAAAACAGCAAAGACGGATGAGCCGAAAAAAGAATCCGTTCAAAAAGAAAAGGAATTAACGGCGAAAGATGTTTTCAAGAAAACGAATGAAGCTTTTAAAAATGAAGAACATGTAACGATGACATATGGTGTAGGGGTAAAAGCTGAGGGAACAGAGATGGATATATTAAAGGCTAAGATGCAATTAGAGCCAAAGACAAAGAATTCTCGTTCTGAAATGAATATTTCCGGTACAGATGTTGTAGTGTATACTGTGGATGGTAAAGTTGCTGGTGAGGTAAAAAACCCTAATACAGGAGAAGTTGTAACCGTACCAGAGGAGCAATTAAACGCTGGTGGAATGAAAGCGACTCAAGATATTATAGATAAATTAGAAGTACCGGAAGTAGTTTTAGATAAAATGAAGCTGGAGAAAAGCGGAGATAAATATAAACTGAAATTTACATTAAAAGGGCAAGAAACAGAAAGTATGTTAACTAGCATGGATGAAACGCAGAAGAAAATGTTACAAGCACAAAATGCGAAGATAGAAGAAGTGGATGCAGAATATATCATTACAAAAGATTTTAAATATGAATCAGCAAAGATAGACATGATTATGAGTAGCAATGGCAAGGATAAAGCACACATTATTACGAACGCAAAATATACGTCGTATGAAAAGTTTGACCCAATACAATTGCCAGCAGCAAAGTAACAGTTTTGATAAGGAGGGACCTAAAATAAGGTCCCTCTTTTTTGTATTCTTTCTTCATAGGAAAATAGGTACAATATAAAGAGGAAAAGATGTAGAAGAGGAGAGTGTCATTTGAAAAAAGGAAAGATAGCGGCGGTCATTGTAGCATATACAGTGTTGCTTGCAACGTCTGTACATACGTATAAAAAACAAATTGATCATCCTATTATGAGTGATGTAGGTAAATTGCTTCCGACAAAAATAAAACGTGTTGAAAGTGCTACGGAAGAGCACTCGTTAATAAAATTAGTGCGAGATGCAAAAGTTTCAGGAGAGAAAATTTCCATTGCAGGCATGCAACATAGCCAAGGAGGACAGACATATTATCCAAATGGCACGATGCTCGATATGAAAGGATATAATAAAATATTAGAATTTGATCCAGAGAAGAAGTGGATTACAGTTCAAAGTGGTGTCACGTGGAATGATATTCAGAAGAAAATAAATCCATATGGCCTTGCGGTACAGGTCATGCAGTCTCAAAATATTTTTACTGTTGGTGGTTCATTAAGTGTAAATGTACACGGGCGTGATATTCGTCATGAGGCACTAATTGATACAGTAGATTCATTTAGATTGTTAATGGCAGATGGCACGGTACGTAATGTAAGTAGAGAAGAAAATGCAGAGTTATTTTCATATGTCATTGGGGGTTACGGTTTATTTGGAGTTATTTTAGATGTGACGCTGAAGTTAACAGATGATGAATTATATGAAATGCACACGAGAATGATAGATTATAAAGAATACGCATCTTATTTCAAAGAGAAAGTGAAAAGAGATGAGAATGTTCGTATGCACTTAGCGCGTATTTCTGTTGCTCCAAATTCATTTTTAAAAGAGATGTATGTGACAGATTATACTTTGGCACAAAATCAAAATATGAGAGAAGAGTACAGTGAATTAAAGGAAGAAAATATTATAGCGGTACCGAAATTTTTACTTGGGTTATCACGTTATAGTGATTGGGGAAAGAATACGTTTTGGGATATACAAAGAGGTTATTTTGAACGTACAGATGGAAAGTATGAGACGCGTAATAATGTTATGAGATCAGATAGTGCTTTTATGGAATATGAAAATCCAAATAGGACCGAAGTGTTACAAGAATACTTTGTGCCTATAGATGCTTTCACGGAGTATATAGATGATTTACGTAACGTATTAAATGAAGAAGAGTTTAATTTACTCAACATTACGATTCGTTACGTGGAAAAGAATGAAAATGCAGTTTTGTCCTATGCGAAAGATGATATGTTTGCGCTGGTTCTTTTGATTAACCAGGGACGCTCAGAGAGTGAGATAAAGAAAACAGAGGATGTCATTCGGAAGATGATTGATGTTACTTTAAAGCATAACGGTAGTTACTATTTGCCGTACTATTCTTATCCAACGAAAGAGCAGTTAAAGAGGGCATATCCTCGTATTGAAGAATTTCTCAAGAAAAAGAAGGAAGTAGATTCAGAAGAGAGATTTGTGAATTTATTTTATAGGGAGTATACGAAATGACATATAGAAGATTTGTGGCTTCGCAAAGTATCATCATGATGGCAGGAAGTATGGTATTTCCTTTTTATATATTATTACTTCGAAACATTGGAAATAGCTTCTCGCAATTTGGCTGGGCGTATGGCTTATTTGCTTTAACATCAGCACTTGTATATCCACTAGTGGGAAAGGTATCTGATCAAGTAGGTGATAAAAAATTATTAATCATATACGCTTGGTCCATGGCAATCTTAATGCTTTGCTTTCCGATTGCCACGGAAGTATGGCATGTGTATATTCTTCAAATTGTAATGGGCATTTTAGGTGCTGTGCAGCGTAATACTGAGAAGACTTCATTAGCACGAAAGGTTGCGCAGGAAAAGGCTGGTTATGAGATTGGAAAATACCATGTGTGGACATCCATTGGCGGAGCAGTAGCGGTTATTGCCACGGGATATTTAGTAGATTTCTTTACGATTGGTACAATTTTTTATATTGCATCTATTCTATATGTAGTGAGCGGGATTGTATTAAGTAGTAAAAAAATATAACTATTCCTATTTTCACCTTAATACCCTTTATTTGTTATACTAAAAGGGAATACAAAAGAAAAGGGGACAGTGCCTTTGATGAAATTTGTAGTTTTAGCTATTCTTACTTTGTTTTTGATTCCATGGACAAGAAGTAGTAGTAAGCTTCGAGCAGTGGATAAGAAGGGAGATAAGAAGGTTGTAAAGGGTAAGAAATCATCTATTTTAGTTATTCCTGTTTTATTTTGGATAGGTATTGCAATCTATGAATACTTTTGGCTAATTGATGATCGGGTAGACTCGATTCTTACTCATTATTCTGTTGCAGTAGCAATTTTAATTGGGCTTGTTTTATTTTCACAAGATCAAATAGGGAAATTAGAAGGCACATTAAAAGGACTTCTAATGTTTATTTTACTCGCAAGTTACGGCTACTTTGGTTATTTGCATGATATAGTAATCTCGCAAAAGAAATATGATTCTGTTGTTAAGGTAGAGAAAGATATTTCAGAGCCATTTACTGAAAATGACCAGCCGTTTACAGTGCCGCCAAAGACAGCGGAGAATAAGATGAAAAAAGTATTTGGTGATATTCCAAAAGTAGCTTATTTTGAGCTAGGAGAATTAACGCCACAAATGGTAAACGGCGAGGCTTTATATGTAGCGCCGATTGAAGTTTCAGGATTTTTTAAAGCGCGTAAAGCTGAGACAATTCCAGGGTACGTAACGATGTCAGGTACGAATCCTGATGCGGAAGCGAAACTGCACCTCGGTTATAAAATGAAATATGTGCCAAGCATGTTTTTTGGTAATAATTTAGAGCGTGTGGTAAGGCAAGCAGAACCAAATTTAATCTTTAAAGGAAAACCTAAATTTGAGGTTGATGATAAAGGAAAACCATATTATACAATGACGTATGGTGAATTTATTTCAGGAAGATCTGGATTTGAGGTAGAAGGTGTTGTCGTAGTAGATGCACAAACAGGTGAAGTGAAAAGATATGATAAAGGAAAGGCACCTAAATTTGTTGATGGTGTATTAAATCATGAGACTGCATCTACGTTAAATACGTACTTTGGTAAATATATTCACGGATTTTGGAATACGAAATTCTCACAAACAGATATGAAAATTCCGACTGAGTGGGGAACGAAAGAAGGCGTGACCCCGATCTTTGGTAAAGATGGAACACTGTATTATTTTACAGACTTTACTTCTCCAAAAGAAGGAGTAGATTCAGCCCTAGGCTATTCATTAGTAGATGCACGCACAGGCAAGCTATATTACTATAATGGAAAAGAAGTAAAGGGGATTATGGATGGTTCAGCAGCTACAGAAGTAGTAGATAATTCCTTTAAGAGAGAGAAATGGCATGGGACAATGCCTGTCATTTATAACGTATACGGTAAACCAGCTTGGATTATTCCGGTTGTTGATGACGGAGGCCTAGTACGTGCACATACAGTTGTATATGCTGCTAATGCAAAAATATTTGCGACAGGTTCTTCGCAGAAAGAAGCGCTTGAGAATTATAAAAACGTAATGAGCGGTAATGGTGATACATTTAGACCGACCTCAACAGGAAAAGAAGCGCAAAAAGAAGGTATTGTACAACGTGTATATAAAGAAAAATCAGGTGAAAATACAATCGTGTACGTACTTTTAGAGAATGAACAAAAGGTATTTATGATACCGGTGAAGAAATTCCCATATGCTATGTTTACAGAAGTAGGAGACCCAATTCAAATTACATATTTAGATACGGGAGAGATGATGTCCTCAGTATCTAAATTTACGAATAGCAATGTGAAAAAGTAAAGCGATAGAATTTCTATCGCTTTTTTTACATTATGAAAGAGGAAAATGCGCTGTACTTGACGTATGTTTATGATGTAACTATAATTGTTACGATTCAGTTTGTATAGGAAAGGGTGAATTGAAAAAGTGAATGAAGTTAATCACGAAATATATAAACCTGTAAAGGCAAACAGGTTATGGATGATTCTTGTATTAGGAACACTTACGGCGATTGGACCATTATCTATTGATATGTATTTGCCTTCATTACCGAAGTTAACGGATGATTTGCAAACAGGTGCATCCCTCGCGCAGCTTACATTAACAGCTTGTTTGCTTGGGCTGTCAGTAGGACAATTATTTGTTGGCTCAATTAGTGATATTTACGGAAGACGCAAACCTCTTATTATTGCTCTTATTATTTATGTTGCTTCTTCTTTACTTTGTGCTGTTGCGCCATCTATTTGGACATTAGTGTTATTGCGCTTCCTACAAGGAGCTTCAGGATCAGCCGGGATTGTTATATCACGTGCGATGGTACGTGATATGTATTCAGGTTCTGAAATGACGAAGTTTTTCTCACTGCTTATGTTAGTAAACGGAGCAGCGCCTATTTTGGCACCGATTATTGGGGGGCAATTATTACAGTTTACAACGTGGCGCGGTGTTTTCATCGTTCTTGGAGCAATTAGCGTATTCATGTTAATCTCAGCTACTTTTGTATTGCGTGAAACATTACCTCCTGAAGAAAGAGAAACGGGTGGTTTGTCAGGGACTTTGGCGACGTACGGAAAATTGTTAAAGGACCGTCTGTTTATGGGATATGCATTGTCACAAGGATTAGTAACAGCGGCAATGTTTGCATACATTTCGGGCTCACCATTTGTGTTGCAGAACATATACGGAGCATCACCACAGCAATTTAGTTTATTCTTTGCGATTAACGGTATCGGTATTATTATTGCTAGTCAGGTAACGGGTCGTTTAGCGGGGAAAGTGAATGAGAAGACATTATTTGTTGCTGGTATTATTATCGCAGCTGTTGGTGGCCTATCTTTACTACTGACAATCGTACTAGGAATAGGTTTAATCGGTGTTTTATGTTCGTTATTCCTTGTTGTATCAAGTGTCGGGGTTGTATCAACAACTGGGTTCTCATTAGCGATGAGAAATCAGAAGCAAGCTGCAGGAACAGCGTCAGCTTTATTAGGCTTATTACAGTTCATTTCAGGAGCGCTTGTCGCTCCGCTAGTAGGTATTGGTGGAAGTAATACAGCATTACCGATGGGTGTTGTTATTGCGCTTTGTGAAGTAGGAGCAGTGTTATGTTATCTATTTATGGCCAGAAGAAGTGAGAAGCAGTTTGAACTGCAGCAAAAACAAAATTTAGAGGCTTAACAAAAAAGAACTGATTCAAAGGGAATGTTTGAATCAGTTCTTTTTTCATTTCTTTGAAATACCTCATACAGTTTTTTAAGGTGATGTAGTAAAGCATTGCAAAAGTTATTTGTATAAAGTGACGATACTGTGACAAACATGTTGGTATATATATTACGATGTCGTCTTAAGTGTAAAAAGTAGGATGTTCTCGGTATAATAACAAGTGGAGATAAAAGAAACTATAATGAGTAGTAGCTGTAGATAAAAGGAGAAGAAGAGATGAAGAAGGTTTTGGGTATTGCTGTAATGGGAAGTATGATCCTTCTAGCAGGATGTAATGGAAATAAGGATACGAAAGAACCGAAAGAAAAGGTAGAGCAATCTACAGAACAAACAGAAGAAATGAAAGAATACCGTGCAGTACATGAAAAATACGATTTGAAAATGAATAAAGAAATTAATAACGCACTGCAGTTATTTGAAGTGGCAAAAGAAAAGGGCGGTAAGGAAATAACGACTGCTACATATAAAGAAGATGTGCAAAAGGTAACAACGAGCATGTTAGAAGATATTGATCATATACGAAAAGAAATTCGTGTTCCGAAGTCGAAAGAGCAAGAACATGAGGTATATGTCGGTTTCTTGAATGAATCGGAACAAGCAATGAAAAAATTACAGAAGTTAGCTAAAGAAGAAGATTCATCGTTGATTCGTGATATAGAAATTAATTTTGCAACAGCATCGACATACTATAAACGTTTTCAAGCAGAAACGAAAAAATAACCTTGCCTGTGCAAGGTTATTTTTTTATTGTCTAAAGTATTTAAATAGTACGGCACAACCTGCACCAAGCAATATTAAACTGCCTACAAGGACTCCTATAACGATTAAAGTTGGTTTATCCATCATTATTTTAAGTATCCTAAATCTTTACAAGCTGTTTTAACTTTGCTGTACTTTTGCCATTTACGACAAAAAGAAATAGCAGCTAACTTATATACATCTGCTATAATTTGTGCAGCAATTGCTGCGCCCAAGAATGCAGCAACAGCCGCAGCTGCAGCAACTAATACTGGAATTACCGCTTGTTGTACTTCTGGCGTAGCTGACATATAAAGAGCATTTTTATTTACCTTAGCATCTTCACTATTTACACCTTCAAAAATATCTTTCATCACTTCTTGTGATTGAGTTGTGAAAAAGATTTCTAATTCTTTTACTTGTTCTTGTGTAAGATTAGAATTATTTAGATTTTCTTTATTAAACTTGTAAATTCCATTTTTTAATGAAAGACCTGCTTTAACGGCATTAAATCCATTATTGAATTGTTCCTCGCTAACATTTTCAATAACATCTTTTGTAACCTCATCAATAACTGCAGCCTTTGTTTTTTCTTGTAACGGAACTGTAAAACACAATACCGCTACTAATGCCATTACTAGCACTTTAGTCCATTTGAATGTGTGTAATGTTTTCATGTAGCAACCACCTTTTTTAATGTTTTTTACCCTACAACAAAATATTAAAATGTATGGGATTTTAATACAAGTCTGGTTGTCTATACATTTTTTGGTATAATTAACCTGTAAAGAAATGTAAACTTCATGAAGTGTACCATTAGGAATTATCAGATTTTTATCCTTTTATTGGAATGTAAAATTGTAGTTCAAGTCGGAGAAAGGCACCTTAGGGTGTCTTTTCTTTATTACTAACTGAAAAGGTATCGAAAGTGTACGTTGCACCTTCAATACCCATATATTGTTTTCTTTAATATAGCTCGAGAGGCAGAAAATATAATCTGATCACGTTGTTTCGCAGCATGTTCAATCTTTATCAATTCTTCATTTGTTTGTTTAATCTTTTTTTAATATTTCCACTAACTAATTGAACCACCTTCTTTATAATCGGGTGAAAATGGAACGAAAATCTCCTTCTCACTTGCTCTCATTTCCTCCGTTTCAAAGTCCCATAGTATACTGCCGTGATTCCTTTTTCGTTTATTTATAACCTCATCGATACGATGAATCACATGAACAACCTGCAACCCATTGTATGTAATTATGTCAGAATCCTTAAGTTGCTTTTGAAACAAAGAATCCAAACCTTTTATTAAAAAATCTATTACATTTTCACCGCGTTCAATTCGTTGATACATCCCTACATGTTCTAATAGAAAATCTTAATCACTCTATCATACTATTGAAATCTATTAAGTAATAACTCTGATTCACTTTTCAAGAGTTGTAAATTGTTTATTGTTATTTTTAGATCCTCTTTACTTTTTTAAAAGGGGTCCCGCCAACATTTCGTGGAAAACATACGCTAAGGGTATTTGTGAATATTTTCCTTAATATATATTTTATGCGTTTTGCTGGTACTACTTCTGTTAAGTATAAGTGAAAAAAACGCGATTTAGATAAACCTCTTATTAAAAACTGATTTTTCTAAATATATCCAATTTGATTGACTTTTCATTTTTTCAGAATTATAATTCGAAATATACAATTTGAACCAAATAATAATATAGCAATTTACTTATCCAGAGAGGTAGAGGGACTGGCCCTATGACACCTCAGCAGCGGGTTCTGTAGTAGGAACACCGTGCTAATTCCAGCAAGCAAGTCTTGAAAGATAAGTGATGGGCCTTTGTTTATTAAGCCTTGATCTTATTTTTTAAGATCAAGGCTTTTTGTATTCTAAAAAGAGAAAAGGGAGTAATGGAAAAAGTACGTTAATAAAACTAAGTAAATATATGTGTTTAGGGGGTTATTGAAGTGTATGTAATTAAAAAATTATCAGTTATGGTGTTCACGCTATGGGTTATTACGACGGTGACATTTCTAATTATGCATATTATTCCGGGGGATCCATTTTCATCAGATGCAAAAATCTTTCCTGAAGAAGTGATCCAAAACATGAGAGCGAAGTATCACCTTGATGAACCGTTATGGAATCAATATGTTGCTTATTTAGACGGTGTAGTTCATTTTGATTTTGGCGAATCTGTTCAATCAACTGGGCAAGGTGTATCAGAAATTATAACAACTGGCTTTGGTCCATCAGCAATTATTGGTCTACAAGCACTTGTTATTTCATTGTTGGTAGGAATTGCGGCAGGGACATTTGCTGCTCTATATCATGGGAGATTAATTGACTATAGTGTGAGTTTGCTCGCAATTCTAGGTATTTCTATTCCAAGTTTTATTTTAGCACCACTATTTATACAAGTATTCGCTATCCAATTTGAGCTTTTACCAGTAGCCTCTTGGGGAACATTCGAACATACAGTATTGCCATCCTTTGCATTAGCGTTAGGGCCAATCGCAGTTATTACAAGGTTTGTTCGTTCTAATATGATCGAAGTACTGCAGAGTGATTATATTAAGCTAGCAAGAGCAAAAGGCATACCAATTAAGAAGATTATTATAAGACATGCTCTTCGAAATGCGATTGTTCCAGTACTTACATTTGTGGGACCGTTAATGGCTGGACTTCTAACAGGGACTTTCGTTATTGAAAAAATCTTTTCAATTCCTGGCCTAGGAAAATATTTTGTAGATAGTATTTTTAACCGAGACTATCCGGTGATTATGGGAACAACGATTTTCTATAGTGCATTATTAATTGCTTGTATTTTCATTACAGATATTATTCACCGCATTGTTGATCCGCGTATTCGTTCTATTACATAAGGAGGGGGGATATTAAAATGGGAGCTTATGAAATTAATGAACAGTTATTAACGAAAGAAGAGAAAAAAGAATTAACGATAAATAAAAATCAGCAAACGATTAGCAGAAAGAAAGAAGTGTTTCGTAAGTTTATATCGAATCCAATCGCAGTTTTAGGAACAGTGACGTTATTGCTAATTATTGTTTTCTCACTTATTGGCGAAAGTTTAACTTCATTTACTGCGAGTGAACAAGTAAAAGAGGCAACAAATTTACCGCCGAGTAGTGAACATTGGTTTGGAACAGATGATTTAGGGAGAGATATTTGGGCACGTACTTGGGCTGGTGGGAAGATTTCACTAACAGTGGGATTAGTAGCAGCTGCCCTCGATATAGGGCTTGGTGTACTGATTGGTGGATTTAGTGGATACGTGAGAGGGCGTAATCGCCTTGGAACGTTAATTGATGAGTGGATTATAAGAGGAATTGAAGTATTATACGGCATCCCATATTTATTAATTGTTATTTTACTATTAATTGTTATGAAACCAGGTCTTTTCACCATTATTATCGCCCTTGCATTAACGGGATGGATTGGAATGGCTCGTCTCATTCGAGCACAAGTATTGTCTTTAAAACAACGAGAGTTTGTTATTGCAGCAGAGCGATTAGGTACATCACATATGAAAATTATATATGGGCATTTAATTCCGAATTTAACAGGCATTATTATCGTCAATTTATCATTTACAATTCCGGCAGCTATTTTTTCAGAATCATTTTTAAGCTTTATAGGACTTGGGGTACAATCACCAGCGGCAAGTTGGGGGACGATGACGAATGACGCACTCGGGACATTATTGAGCGGAGAATGGTGGCAACTATTTTTCCCAGCAATCATGATTGCACTCATTATGTTCGCATTTAATGCAATTGGTGATGGTTTGCAAGATGCAATTGATCCAAAAATCGTCAAACGGAATCGAAAGGAGAAAAAACATGGGACAAATCTTATCTTTAGAAAACGTAACGTTAGCCGTTGAAAAAGAGAATAGTAAGCAAGCGATTGTGAAACATGTTTCCTTTTCTATTAACGAAGGTGAAATAGTTGCACTTGTAGGAGAAAGTGGTTCAGGAAAAAGTGTCACAGCACAATCCATTATCGGCTTGAATCAAGAATCCATTCATATCGATGATGGAAATATATCTTTCCAAGCAAAGGAATTAACGAATTTACAAGAGTCAGAATGGAATCAAATTCGCGGAAAAGATATTTCCTTTATATTTCAAGATCCGCTTTCATCTTTAAACCCAACGATGAAGGTAGGCAAACAAATTACAGAAGTAATTTTGCAACATGGGAACAAATCGAAAAGAGAAGCAAAGGGAATTGCGATTAACTTGTTAACAGATTTAGGGATACATGAAGCAGAGAAACGCTTTGAACAGTACCCACATCAATTAAGCGGGGGGATGAGGCAGCGTATTTGTTTAGCAATTGCGTTTGCTTGTCATCCAAAGCTTGTAATTGCAGACGAGCCGACAACAGCGTTAGATGTAACGATTCAGAAACAAATTATGGGGCTATTAAAAGAAAGAAAAGAAAAACAAAATACGAGTATTTTATTAATTACACATGATTTAGCACTTGTACGTGAAGTAGCGGATCGAGTAGTTGTGATGTATGGAGGACGTGTTGTTGAAAAAGGAACGATAGAGGAAGTGATAGGTTCCCCTAAACATCCATACACAAAAAGCTTATTACAAGCAATTCCGAATATGGATAATTCTGAAAAAGTATTACGTGCAATAGAAGGGACGACACCTTCCATTGAGACGTTAAATAGCTTTGGTTGTCCTTTTGTAAATCGTTGTCCAGTAGCGATAAAAGAATGTATTCATCGTTTCCCAGAGAGAACAACATATTCCAAGGAGCATAGTTCACATTGCTGGCAACATGTTCTGGAGCATAATAAAGCGAAATCAAAAGAGAAGGTGAATGCCTCATGACGACAGATTTAATTACTGTAAAGCAAGTAACAAAAACATATGGAAGTAAAAATAAAGAAATCGCAGCGTTAAAAGACATATCACTTTCTATCCCGAAAGGAACAACACTTGGCATTATTGGAGAAAGTGGTTCAGGAAAAACAACACTTGGTAAGCTCATAGCTGGGATTGAGAGCCCAACGTCTGGTGAAATTGATTATAACGGTCAAGTCGTTCACAAGTTGAAGGCAACTCATAAACGTGATTTCTTACAGAAAGTACAGTTTATTTTTCAAGATTCCACAGCAGCATTAAATCCGCGCTGGAAAGTACGCGATAGCGTAACGGAAGGCTATATTTCATTTGGTTTAGGTGATAAAGGATTGAAAGATAAAGTAGCAGGTGATGCGCTAGAGCGTGTTGGGTTAGATAGACGATATATTGATCGCTATCCGCACGAATTTAGCGGAGGACAACGTCAACGAATTGCTATTGCAAGAGCGTTATTGTGTGAGCCGGAAGTATTAATTCTTGATGAACCAATTTCGGCATTAGATGTTTCGCTTCAAATCCAAATTGTGCACTTGCTGCAAAAAATTCAAAAGGAACAAGGTTATACATATTTATTTATCGCGCACGATTTACCGATGGTGCACTATTTATGTGAAAAAGTAGCTGTCTTATACAAAGGAGAACTTGTTGAATTTGGAAATACGGACGAAGTATTCCGTAATCCACAACATTCTTATACAAAAACACTATTGGCATCAACACCAAAAATTTCAGGTTAAAGGAGAATGTAGGATGAAGAAGTTTTTACTGTTTGTCATTATGACTGTTTTAGCAATTACTTCTGTCGCTTGCGGTAAGAAAGAGACGCAAAAGGCGAGTGCTGGTAAGGGAGAAGGAGATCGATTAGTAACGAATATTGGTAGCGATCCATATACACTTGATTCCGCTATTGCGACAGATAGTACTTCAGGTTATGTAATTGGACATTTATTCTCAAGCTTATATACGCAAGATAGTGATGGAAAATATCAAAATGAATTAGCAGAGAAAGAAGAAGTAAATGTTGATGGAACTGAATATACAATCCATTTGAAGAAAGATATTAAATGGTCAGATGGTTCTCCTATTACAGCAAATGATTTTGAATTTGCATGGAAGCGATTATTAAATCCGAAAACGGGTTCTATGAATGCGACAGAAATGTATTTTATTAAAGGGGCAGAGGCGTATAATACTGGAAAAGGTGAAGAAGGACAAGTTGGTATTCAAGTTGTTGATCCTCAAACATTAAAGGTAACACTTGAGCACCCAGTGTCTTCCATTAAACAAAAATTAGCAAGCTCATTATTCATTCCATTATCAAAAAAATCAATTGATGATAATAATAAATTAAAAACAGATCCAAAAGAGTTAATTACGAACGGACCATTCACATTAAAAGAATGGAAGCATAATCAGGCTATTACGGTACAAAAAAATAAAGAATACTATGATAAAAAGGTAACATTAAAAGAAATTGAGTTTCGTATTATTCCAGATTCTAAAACAGCGTACCAATTATACAAATCAAAAGAATTAGATTTACTAAGTAGTTTACCGCAAGAAATGATTGAGAAAGAAAAAGGAAATAAAGAATATAAACGTGTTGCAGGATTTTCATCTTATATTTATTCGTTTAACGTAGAAAAGGAGCCGTTCACAAATGCGAAAGTACGTAAAGCATTCTCATTAGCAGTTGATCGTAAGTTTATTGTTGAAAAACTGTATAAAAACAATGCACAAGAAGCAAATGCATTCGTTCCAGAAGGAGCAAAAACACAAAGTGGGCGTGATTTCCGTAAAGAAAAAGGTGGTTACGTTAAATTTGATCCAGCAGAAGCGAAAAAATTATTAGAAGAAGGTATGAAAGAACAAGGCTGGTCTACATTACCTGAAGTAACATTAAAATTCACTACAGATACACAACATAAAAAAGTAGCAGAAGCAATGCAAGAAATGTTTAAGAAAAATCTTGGCGTAGATATTAAATTAGAAAATAAAGAGTGGAAGAGTTACATCGACACATACAAGCAAAGTGATTTCCAATTAGCTTATATGGGATGGGGCGGCTCTTTATTAGATCCAATTACTAAACTAGATTTATATGCAGGTGATGGTCCAAATAACTATGCAAAATGGCATAATAAAGAATTTGACGCTTTAATAAAAGAAGCAAAAGTTGAACAAAACGAGGATAAGCGTTTTGAATTATTGCATAAAGCGGAAGATATTATGTTTACAGATTCACCATTAATCCCAATTATTTTCCCAAGTGCTTCCTATTTACAAAAATCATCAGTATCCGGTGTCCAATTCATTATTGGTTCTAGTCCAGAATTAAGATACGCAAAAATTAAAAAATAAAGAAGTAGGCAACCGCCTACTTCTTTATTTTATTTCTCTTTTATATTCTTTTTTCGTTCCATCAGAGAAGACAACTTCTAAATCGAATTTTTGATAGTCTTTATCAAGTTTGAACACGTTCACTACTTGATCGATTACTTCTTGGTCAGGAGTATCTTTATCAAATTTTAATTCTTGTAGAAGTGGGCTTAATTTTGTGATAGCTTCGTCTCCTGTTAAATTTACATCTGCTTTATGATCTTCAATTTTTGCTTCCATTTTCTTATCAGCCGCTACATTTTTATAATCTGCTTCGTAGTCTTTCTTTGTATCCTGATAGTCTGTATCTAAACTAAATTCATTAAAATTAAGTTTTAAATCTGCAGGGGCCTCATTTTTTGCTTCTTCAGTCGTCTTTTTATTAGAAGTTGTGTCTTCTTTGGCAGGAGCTTTACATCCTGTTAATGCAGGTACTAGCATAAGAGCTAATAAAACTGATAGTAGAATTCTCATTATAAATTCCTCCTTATGTAAATTCGTTCTATACAAGTTTTTCCCAAAAACATGTAATTATGTATGTGTTGAAAATAAATTATTATCCTGCAGTCACAAGGACTAATCCGCAATTTAAATCAAAAACGATTTGTATGTATATGGTAAATTGAAGTTGTGAGGGAGGGGCTAAAATGCATGAAGAATATAAAGAGATAATAAAAAAATCAATTGAATATATAGAGAATCACTTACATGAGGAGCTTACAACAGAAAGAGTGGCATCCCACAGTGCAGTATCGATGTACCATTTTCATCGCATCTTTCAAAGATATGTTGGGATGAGTGTAACAGATTATATTCGAAAGAGAAGGTTAACTCATGCTGCGCAAGTTTTAGTGTCAACGGAGAGAGCTGTTATTGATATTGCAGTGCAATACGGTTTTTCCTCACAAGAGGCATTTACGAGAGCTTTTAAAAGAATGTTTCAATTGCCACCAAAGAAATATCGAAAGTACTTTCAGTCATTTTATATAGAAAGAGAGGGTGTTTCAATGCAAAAAGGTATACCGAAAGGATGGATCTTAAGTGGAAGTCATCCTGCTGAATATGAGATGGGTTTAGATTATGAAGTTGTCCATCAAGGAAAAGTATCTGCATACATAAAAGCAAAAGAGAATGTTACGCATGGAGGATTTTCAACATTAATGCAAATGTTCCGAGCGGATAAATATGTAGGGAAGAGATTACGTTTTACAGCATTTATTAAGAGTGAAAATGTAAGAGATTGGGCAGGATTGTGGATGCGAGTAGATGGAAAAGATACAGAACCGCTCGCTATGGATAATATGCAAAATCGCCCCATTAAAAATACGAATAACTGGCAATCGTACTCGGTTGTATTAGATATAAAAGAAGAAGCACTTGGTATTGCATTTGGTGTTTTATTATCAGGAGAAGGTTGTGTGTGGCTAGATAGTATTCGATTTGATGAAGTAGATGAAAAAATCCCTTCAACAGATTTGGCAGAGAACTTTTATGAAACACTTTTAGAAGATCCGGTGAATCTACAGTTTGAAGAAGTAGAAAAATAAAAACAAGGAGAAAAGATATGCTCAAATATGTAAAACTAATAAGTATTAGTTTAGTAATATCGTCTTGTATTATGGGAATTAATTATTTAGTTAGCTATCTTTGGTCAGGGCATATACCTTCTTTGACGTGGAGAACATATTTGATGTTTGTGTTTATATTTATGATGAGTTTTGGTTCAATGCAAAAAGAAGGAAAAGAGGATTATTGACAATAGTCTTTTTCGCCTTTCTTTCATTAACACAAATGGTTGTAACTGTGCCACATGAAATGCTTTCTAAAACATATCAAACAATCAGTGAATTATTTCCTGCAACATATGCAGCGAATGGCTATTATACAATAATATTTGGAGGAGTTAGTTTAGAGAGAAATATTATTTCATTATTAGTTATTGTATTGGTTACACAATCAGTAGCAGTGATGACTTTAGCTATAAAAGGAATGGTAAAGGGAAGAAGAAGCTCTGTAGTTAAAGAAGTATAAAATAAAAAGGTATCCTCGGTGGGATACCTTTTTATTAGCACTTATTATTTTGTAACTTCTGTCCACTTGTAGTTAAACTCACCACCGAAGTCAGTTGTTACAAGTCCTTTAATGAAAGAGCGTTGTAAGTAAGAACGGCCTTGTTGGTATAAAGGAGCGACAGCGCCGTCTTGTAATAAAATTTTTTCAGCTTGCTTCATTGCTTCAAAGCGTGCTTTTTCATCGCCAGCTAAATCTGTTTTCACTTTATGAATTAGCTCATCGTACTCTTTGTTAGAGTATTTATCGAAGTTATAAGCACTATCTGTTGTAAATAAATCTAAGAATGTAATTGGATCAGCGAAGTCAGGGCCCCAGCCGTCAATACCAATTTCATAGTCACCACTTAATAGTAGTTTTAGCTGTTGTTTACGTGGTTGTGGTTTTAAATTCACTGTTAATCCATCTAGGTTCTTTTCTAATTCACCTTTTAAATATTCACCAGTCTTTTTAGCTAAAGCATTGTCACTTGTTAATAGTTCGATTGTTACTTTGTCAGTACCAAGTTCTTGTTTTGCTTTTTTCCAGTTTTCTTTCGCTGTTTTCACATCATCCTTGACTAGATTTCCATTTTCTTTACGGAAGTCATTGCCTTCTGGGCTCTTTGCAAATTTCGCAGGAACCATTCCTTCAGCTGGAACAGCGCCGTTATTTAAGATTGTTTCTACGTAAGCTTTTTTATTCATTGCGCCGTTAATAGCAAGGCGTGCATGTTGATTTTTTAATGTTTCATTTTTTTGATTGAGTCGTAAAAATTGAATGCCGACTTCAGCGCGTTCTTTGAAGTTTGGATCGCTCTTATATTTATCAACAAACTCTGCAGTTAAAGCAACACGATCAATTTGTCCTGAATCATATAAGTTCACTTCTGTAGACTTATCTTTAACGACATTGAAGTTGATTTCTTCTAATTTTACAGTTTTAGCATCCCAATAGTTAGGATTTTTCTTCAATTGGAAGCTTTGTTCATGTTTCCAGTTATCTAATGTGAAAGCACCGTTATAAATTAAATGATTTGTTTCTAAACCATATTTATCGCCTTGAGACTTTAAGTACTCTTCATTAATTGGTAAGAATGTTGAGAATGTAGTTAAGCTTAAGAAGTAGGGAACAGGACGGTCTAGTTGTACTTCTAACGTTTTATCATCAACAGCTTTGACCCCTAGTTGATCAATCGGCAATTGTTTTTGGTTTATTTGTTTCGCATTCTTTATATCGAAGAATAAGAATGCGTATTCAGCTGCTGTATCAGGATTTACGGCACGTTGCCAAGCGAAGGCAAAGTCCTTTGCTGTAACGGGAGTACCGTTTGACCATTTTGAATCACGGAGATGGAATGTATATTTTGTTTTATCGGGACTAATGTCAACCGACTCAGCGACACCAGGAACCGGCTTATTATCTTCTCCCATTGCATATAACCCTTCAAAAACATTACGCATTACGTTCATGGATTCCCCATCCGTTGCTTTTGCAACATCCATTGTTGGAATTTCTGAAGCGAATGATAAGTTAATTGCCTGTTTATCAGGTGCTTTATCGTTTGCTTTCGCTCCGCTTGCATTATCTTTATTTCCCCCGCAAGCAGTTAGTAATAGACTTGCCCCTAAAACAGATGCAACAACAGGTACAACTTTTTTCTTCATTGTTCGTTCCTCCCTAAATGTGTTGTTCGTAACGTCATAATGTCCGTGTCTTGAAGTAGCTATAGAAGGAGATAAAACCTATTATAAATATTTGTTTATAGGTAATCAGGTGTTCTATATGTATATACATGTTGAACTATAATCTATCGTTATATGTTTCAACGTAGTAGACATTATATTTTGATGGTGAAATATTTTGTTTCTTTGATTATTTAGAATATTAACACTGAAAAGAACTATATGTCAATAATAAAAATAGATTGTTAATTTCTCAGAATAATATATTAAAAAAGCAGATTCTCATGTGTGAGAGAACCTATTTTTAATATATTTTGCTAAAAAAACAATTGGTGTGGGCTAATAATAAGTGGGGATGAAGAAACCCCCACTTATTAAAGTTTCACTTTATTTTTCAATCTTTGCCCACTTGAAGTTTAATTGACCTGCAAAGTCTACTTGCACAATTCCTTTCACATAAGAACGTTCTAAATAAGATTCGCCTTTTTGGTAAAGAGGAGCGATAACAGAGTCTTTAAATAATATTTTCTCGGATGCTAGTAATGCTTCCCAGCGAGCTTTTTCATCACCAGCTAAAGTTGTTTTCACTTTTGCTATTGTTTCATCGAATTCCTTATTAGAGTAATGATCTAAGTTATAAGGGTTATTCGTTGTAAATAGCTCAAGGAATGTAATTGGATCCGCAAAGTCAGGGCTCCAGCCATCAATTCCGATTTCGTAGTCACCTTTTAATAAAAGCGAAACTTGTTGCTTACGCGGCTGAGGTTTTATATTTACTGTTAATCCATCTAGATTCTTTTCTAGTTGTCCTTTTAAGAATTCACCAGTTTTCTTATCAAGGTCAGCATCACTCGTTAATAATTCTAATGTTATCTTTTCAGAACCAAGCTCTTGTTTAGCTTTTTTCCATAACTCTTGTGCAGATTTTGTATCAACTTTTGTTAAATCGCCGTTTGCAGTACGGAAGTCTTTTCCTTCAGGTCCTTTTGCAAAGTTTTTTGGAACGAGACCAAATGTTGGTGTAGAGCCATCATTTAATAACGTATTTACAAAGGATTTTCTATCAATTGTTTGATCAATTGCTTGGCGTGCAGAAACGTTTTGAAGTACTTTGTTTTGTTGATTCATACGTAAAAATTGTACGCCTACGTTTGGACGTTCTTTAAAGTTAGCATCCTTTTTATATTTATCGACGAAGTCAGATGTTAGTTTTATACGATCTAATTGTTTTGACTCGAATAAATTTACTTCTGTTGATTTTTCTTTTACGACATTAAAATTGATTTCTTCTAGTTTGACAGTATCTTTATCCCAATAGGTAGGGTTCTTCTTAAATTTAAAGCTTTGTTCGTGCTTCCAATCGCTTAGTGTAAAAGCTCCATTGTACAAGATTGTATTATCTTCTAAAGCGTACTTATCACCTTGTACTTTAAAGAATTCCTCATTAATTGGTAGAAATGTTGGGAACGCTGTTAAGCTAATAAAATAAGGAACAGGACGCTCTAATTCTACCTCAAACGTATGGTCATCAACTGCTTTTACACCAAGTTGGTCGGCTGGAAGTTCTTTGTTGTTAATTTTTGTTGCGTTTTTAATATCAAAGAATAAAAATGCATATTCAGAGGCTGTTGCTGGATCTACGGCACGTTGCCAAGCGAACACAAAATCTTTAGCTGTAACAGGAGTGCCGTTTGACCATTTTGAATCTCGCAAATGGAATGTGTATTTCGTTTTATCGCCACTTACTTCATGAGATTTTGCAACACCAGGAACAGGTTTGTTACCTTCACCAAGATTATACAAACCTTCAAATACGTTTCTCATTACTTGACCAGAATCAGTATCTGTAGCACGAGCCGTATCCATTGTTCGTATTTCAGTAGGTGAAGATAAGTTTAAAACCTGTTTACTAGGTACCTCGTCTTTTGCATTTGCTCCGCTTGCTTCGTTTTTATAACTACCGCAACCAGTTAATAAAATACTTACTCCTACAACTGATGCAATACCGGGTACAAACTTCTTTTTCATTTGATTTTCCTCCTAAATAATTAAGTTTGGATGATGATGAGGGAAATGAAAAATAAAAAATCCCTCTTTTCATATTGAGAAAGAGGGATTTTTACGTACAAGTTATGCACCCGTATATAAACGAAGTCCCTCATTCTATCTTTCAAGCATAAAGCTTGCAGGAAGTGGCACAGTATTCAAAATGAACCTGTTGCCGAGGTTTCAAAGGGCCAGTCCCTCCACCTCTCTTGATACAATGAGTAAACGAATAAATTTTATTAATTTTTGTGTTTCTTTGATAATTCAAAATCTTACACCTTGAATAATGAAGTGTCAACTAAATGAAATATAGTTTAAATTTTCAGTTTTCTTAAATGAAAAAACCACTGCATATGGCAGTGGTTTTTCTACTAGAAGTTAAAGTTATCTGGATCTGGACCAACGCGACGATCTTCATTTAAAGCTTGAATTGCTTTCATATCATCAGCACTTAATTCAAAGTCGAAGATGTTTGCATTTTCAATAATGCGATGTTCTTTAATTGATTTGGGAATTGTTACAACTTCGTTTTGTAAATCCCAACGTAAAATAATTTGCGCAGTTGATTTATTATATTTTGTCGCAATTTCTTGTAACGTTGGATTATCTAGTAGTTGTCCTTGCATTAATGGTGACCAAGCTTCAAGCTGGATATTATGTTCTTTACAGAATGCATGTAACTCTTCTTGTGCTAAACGTGGGTGGTATTCCACTTGGTTGACCATTGGCTTAATTTCAGCAATTTCAAATACGTCTTGTAAGTGGTGAATGTGGAAATTACTCACACCGATAGCGCGAACACGGCCATCTTTATAAAGTGTTTCTAATGCTTTCCATGATTCAGTATATTTCCCTTTTACAGGCCAATGTACTAAATATAAATCTAAATATTCTAGACCTAATTTCTCTAATGTAGTTTCAAATGCTTGAAGCGTTGTTTCATATCCTTGATCGCTATTCCATACTTTTGAGGTAATAAATAATTCTTCACGTGAAACACCGGATTCACGAATCGCTTGCCCAACGCCTTCTTCATTTTGATAGATTGCTGCAGTATCGATGCTGCGGTAGCCATTTTTAATTGCTGCTTTTACAGAATCAATTACTTCTGAACCATCTTCTACTTTAAAAACACCTAAACCAAACCAAGGCATTTTTACACCGTTATGTAATGTTGTATAGTCTTTTAAACTTGTTAAAATCATATTATTTCCCCCTAGCTTTTTTGTTTGTTGCTTCTACTGCTTTTTGAATTGCCTCTGAAAAATTATATTCGTATAAAGTTTTGAGACCCTCAGCTGTGGAACCACCTGGCGTTGTTACTTGTTCGCGAAGGTTAGCTGGATTTTGCGTTTGTTCAAGCATAGAAGCAGAGCCAGAAATCATTTGAATGACAAGATGTTTTGCGGTTTCTTCATCAACTCCATAACTTTTTGTTGCTTCAATTAAGCTTTCAGCAAAGTAATAAAGGAAGGCTGGTGCACTTCCAGTAACTGCAGTAAGCTGATGAACTTCTTCCTCAGTACAAAGTTGCGAAGTACCAATACCTTTTAAAAGTAGTTGCAGGGTTTCTTGATGTATCTCGTTTACTGATTGTCCCATTGTATATAAGGAGATAGACTTTCCAATTTCAGCAGCTGTATTAGGCATAATCCAAGCAACAGGCGTGCCTTTTGGGAGTCTAGCTTCTAAATAAGATGGTCCAATGCCAGCTGCTACTGTTACGACTAGTTGATTTGATATTAACGGAGATAGCTCAGCTAATAACTCTTCATGAGCCGAAGGTGGCATTGCTAAAACAACCGTATCAACAGATGTAACATGCTGTTTCCAATCTGTTGTAGTAGACACATTATATCGATGTTGTAACTGTTTTAGCTTTTCTATGTTGCTTCGGTTAGAGACGATAATTTCTTCGATGTACTCTTTGCTTGTTTTAAGTAATCCGGAAAATATAGCTTCTGCCATACGACCGGCACCAATAAATAAAATTCGATGTTTAGTTAGCATATCCTTTATTCCTTTCTAGTAGAGATATGTTATAAAAACGATATCATCTTTAAGAGAATTTTGTAAAAAGAAAAGACTTACCGTAGATGGAATGGATAATGAGAAGGAGGAAATTCATGCTAATATTAGCTATTATTAATCTCTTTATATGTGTAGCTGGTTTGCTAGAGTGGAAGAGCAATTATAAGGGGCAAGAACATACAAATAATTATATCTAGAAAATAATTAGAATTAAAAAACCCCTGAAGTACATATGCTTCAGGGGTTTACTAATAGAATATAAGATTATGCTTTTGTCATACCAAGTAATACAGCGCCGCCGATAATTAAAACACTACCTAGTGCAATAAAGATCAATTGACGTTTTGTTTTCTTTTCACCTAAGAATACAATCGCACCGAATGTTGAGATAACGATTCCAGTTTGAGATAATGGGAAGCTTGTTGCTACTCCAACACGTGGTAATGAAAGAAGTAAGAATAAGTTTCCAGTTCCCCATAGTAAACCAGACAAAGCATTACGGATTGCATATTTGTTAAATGGTTTATGTTTAGACGTCAGTACAACCGCACCAACAAACATACCAACTGCTTGTGGTAAAATAGCAGACCAACCATCGATATTATACCAACGAATAATAATTACATATACAAGATAGCCGAAAGTAGAAACAATTAAAGTAAGAAGTCCTTTTTTCAATTGTCCAGGTGGCTGAGCATTTTCTTTATCATCTAATGATGTGAATACAACACCAACTACGATTAATAGGATTGCAATCGTTCCCAGAATGATCGTTGTAGTAGTAGTCCACTCACGGAAAGCGATAACCCCAAAGATAGAAGTTGCAACAAGTTGCATACCAGTAGAAATCGTTACAGTAGTTGAAACACCTAGTTTTTCAACTGTTTTTAATTGGTTTACTTGTCCTAAAGCCCAGAATAAACCTGAAATAAAACCAACAATTAAGATTGTCATTGTTAAAGCTGGTTGAGTAAATACATACATAATTGTTGCGAAGAATAGAGCACCGATTGTCATACCTACCGTTTGGCTATATGCACCACCGCCCATTTTTACGCTTACTAATAAGATGTTTCCCCATGCAATTGCAGGAAGAAGCGCTAATAAAATGTCCATTACAAGACTCCCTTCGGTTTGCTATACCAATATAGTTACATATCGTTCTAACGATCGGTAATGCCCCACTAATAGAGTAGAAGATTACCGATCGCTAAAACAGGATGAAGAATTCACGATATAAATGCGTTTTCATTTCTTCATTTTTTGAAACACCTCCATATAATAACAGGAAATTGCCTATTTTAGAAAGTGAATTCAAATAAAATGTATATTTTAATAAGAGGTAAAATTCAGTTATTTCCCGGTGGTATATTTTATTTCCTAAGAAATAAAGAAGCAGCTTCGAAAAAAGCTGCTTTAAGAGTTAGTAATTCTTTTATTAATAAGTTGAATACATAGTAGAAATACGAGTGACATACCGATAGTAATAACTACAAGTGTCCATGCGAGTTGCATATTACTTGCATCAATAGCCATGTAAATTGCAGTTGGGATTGTCTGTGTTTTACCAGGAATGTTCCCGGCAAACATAAGTGTAGCACCAAACTCACCGAGCGCGCGGACAAAGCTCAAAATCATCCCGCTTAGTAAGGCAGGAAATGCGAGCGGAAGTGTAACGTGCAGAAAAACTTGATATTCACTTGCGCCAAGGTCACGAGCACTTTCTTCAATTTGTACATTTGCGATAGAAAATCCCGTTTTCGCTGATTGGTACATAAGCGGAAATGCAACAACTGTAGAAGCAATGATCGCAGCAGTAGATGTGAACATAATAGACTGCTGAAATAATGATTCAACCCACTTTCCGATCGGGCTGTTGTTTCCAAAGATGATAATGAGAAAGAAGCCGATAACAGTTGGTGGAAGTACCATTGGTAATAAAAATATGGTTTCTAATAGTACTTTATATCGCCATGAGGAGCGAGCTAGTGCTCGCCCGACAATTGTCCCTAAAATTGTAACGAGAATAGTGGCGCATGCAGCTACTCTTAAAGATAGAAAGACAGGTGATAAAATAGCATCAATGCTCATAGTAATTACGACAGGACTGTAAATCCATATTTCTTAAAGATAGATTGTGCATCTTTTGACTGCAAATACTCATAAAATGAAGTCGCCTCTTTCTTATGTTTAGATTCCTTTATAACACCTAAAGGATAGTGGATTGGCTCATGAGAAGTAGCTGCTGCTGTCTCACCAATCTTTACTTTATCCGAAATGAGAGCATCTGTTTTGTATACAATACCAGCATCGACATTCCCTGTTTCTACATATGTTAACACTTGGCGAACATCTTTTGTAAATACGACTTTATTTTGAACATCATTCCAAAGGTTTTCGTGTGTTAGAGAAGCCTTTGCATATTTGCCAGCAGGTACAGATTCAGGTGTACCAAGTGCAATTTTTTTTATTTTTTCATCTTTTAAATCTTGAATTTTTGTAAGAGAACTATCTTTTGGGACGACTAGAACGAGTTCGTTTCCAAGGAGATTTTTCCCCTCTTTTTCATTAATGAATCCTTTTTTTACAAGGGTTTGGAATTTATCTTCTGCTGCTGAGAAGAATAAATCAGCAGGTGCACCTTGTTCAATTTGTTGTTGAAGTGCTCCAGAAGCACCGAAGTTAAAAGAAAGTTTGATATTTGG
Source organism: Bacillus cereus group sp. MYBK108-1 (assembly GCF_051917185.1). Classification (NCBI taxonomy): domain Bacteria; kingdom Bacillati; phylum Bacillota; class Bacilli; order Caryophanales; family Bacillaceae; genus Bacillus; species Bacillus cereus group sp. MYBK108-1. Next base: position 24,313 of record NZ_JBQAHZ010000027.1, on the reverse strand, counting down.
CTCTTTTTCTTTATATTGTTTTTCGATTTCTTTTAATGCATCTTGTAAGCTTGCAGCAGCTGAGATAGTCAGTTCAACTGTTTTATTCTCTTTAGCAGCTGACTTTGTATGCTTTTCCCCACTTGTACAAGCAGCGCTAAATATAAGAAGGAAAGAAAGTATAAGTGCCCCGATGGAACGTAATATAAATTTATTCATAAAAAAATCCCCTTTCATTTTGACACATCTAATTATAACTAAATATAACTAAATATAACTAGTTATAATTGAATATAATTTGAACATAAGTCTATTTTTAAAAAATAGGAGAAATATTCTTTTCTTTGTTACAATGAAAGGAGAAAGTGAGGAATCGTCTATGGATCATCATTCCTACACAACGGAAGAAGTAGCAAAGCGATTAAAAGTATCAAAATTAACTGTATACGACTTAATTAAAAAAGGAGAACTTCCTTCTTATAGAGTTGGTAGACAGATGCGCATTGATGCAGCAGATTTAGATCAATATATAAAGCAAATGAAAACAGGGAAAGTACAAGTTAATCCTGTGAAAAACGATGGTAGTAGTATCTTGAACACGTGTATTATTAGTGGTCAAGAACTAACGTTAGATATGTTAGCTAAACGTATAGAAAATCGTTTGCCAAGTTCTAATGTTTTAAGAGCGTATCAAGGTAGCTTAACGAGTTTAGTGAAAATGTATCAAGGAGAAGGAAGTATCGTTAGTTTGCATTTGTTTGATGGTGAAACGGGTACATATAATATTCCTTACGTAAAACGTATTTTAGTAGGACAGCCATGTCTTATGATTAATTTATTGTCCAGAAATGTAGGGTTTTATGTTCAAAAAGGAAATCCGAAGAAAATAAAGACATGGGCTGACATATCCGGGTCCACTATAAAGTTTGTGAATCGAGAAAAGGGTTCTGGTATTAGAGTGTTAGTGGATGAACAATTACGAATCCGAAAATTAAATAAAGCTGATATTAGTGGATATGAATGGGAAGAATCGAATCATCTTGGTGTTGCCACGCAAGTTGCAAATGGAAAAGCTGATGTAGGAGTAGGTTCAGAAAAGTTTTCGCAAATTGTAAATGTGGACTTTATTCCAATCATGAAAGAACAGTATGATTTAGTAATTTTGAAGAATAAAGAAAATGAAGAGCTGATTGAAGTTGTGAAAGACATTCTGCAATCGGAAGAATTTCATAATGAATTAAATGCGATTGGCGGATATGATATTACGAAAACAGGTCAAATTGTATATGAAATAAAGTGAAACTTTAATCAGTGTGGGGGTTCTTCATCCCCCACTGATTATTAGTTGAACCAATCGGGCTGCCCATTAAAGCGGGACAAACTAAAAAGCTGCTTGTCTATAAGACGAGCAGCTTTTTCTATATATAAAGGGGTTTGGGGAAACAAAGTGTTAAATAAGACCTTGAGCAAGTGTATAAATGAAAGCCGTAAGAAGAGTAGCTCCACTTGCAAGTCCGATAAAGTCTGATTTGTTGAAAGTAATGTTGTTCATTATAATCTCTCCTTATTTGTTTAATGTAGTTGCAACAGCTTTTGCATCGACAAGTGCGGATAGCACCATGCCCATTGTATTTAAAAATTTATTTGATTTCATATTGTTCATCATGCGTATCCGCTCCTTTTCGAATAGTTGTTGCCCTGCTTATGTCTTAATTATAGGGAATATGGATACTTCCAACTATCGAATTAGCTTACGAAAGACTTACACTTTTGTAAGAAAAAAAGACATTCATGTAAGAATGTCTTTCACAGCATATTGATATGATGATGGTCTTCAATTGTTTTTAAAAAACTACGCATTGAATTCGTCATATAGCTATCTTTACGGCGTATGAAAACCGTTGAAATACTGCCGTATTTTTCAGGGATTGCATGACAATGTACCTTACCTGCTTTAGAAAGATGATGGACAGCAGACTGTGGTACGAGTGTAATTCCGAGACCGAGTGCAACACTGTTTAATATTGTCTCTAATATATTGAATTCCATAATTCTTTTTGGTAGCAAACCTTCGTCTTTAAGCCAACGTTCTAGTTTGGAGCGGTATCCACATCCTTGGTTAAAAACGAGTAGAGGCGTTGTTGTAAATTCTTCTATATGAAAGGCTTTATTTTGTGTTATAAGCATTAATTTCTCTGTACTAACATCGTATTGTTCGATTAGTGGATGTTTAATAGGACCTGATATAAAGGCGCCATCTAATTGATGATCAAGTACTTCTCTAATTAATTCTTCTGTTAGACCCGCTTGTAATGATAAATCGACATTCGGATAGCTTTTATAGTAAGAAGATAAAATGGTAGGCAGTGTACTTACTGTTTCGACTGTACCGATTTTTAATATACCAGAAGGTGTTTCGCTATCTAAAAATACTTGTTTTAGTTCGTCGACATCTTGCAAAATTTTACTAACATAAACGAGCATTTTTCTTCCTTCAGCTGTTAAAGTCATTCCTCGTTTATGGCGGTAAAAGAGTGGGGTTTTTAATTCGTTTTCTAGTTGTTTAATACGTGCAGTTACATTTGATTGTACATAATTTAATTCCTTTGCTGCGCTACTTACACTACCCTGATCGGCAACGCTTTTAAAGATTTGTAAGTCTCTTAATTCCATTTTGTAATCCCCCTTGATGTTAACTATCATTATAAATGATAGTTAACATCATTTTGAATCATTTTACGTGATATATTTTTTCTTTTACAATTCTCTTTGTGCAAATAGAAAGAAACGGGGGATTGCGGTGAGAAGAGGTCAAATGATAATAGGGGCTTTGGCGTGTTTAATTGCGAGTATGTCATGGGGAGCGATGTTTCCAGTTGCTGATCATGCGCTAGAATACATAGATCCATTTTATTTTTCGCTTATTCGCTATGGAGCAGTGGCGATAATGCTGATTGTATTGTTGTTAGTGAAAGAAGGAAAACAGGCATTTTGTTTAGAGGGAAGAGGAAAGTTACTCGTCTTTTTTGGAACGATGGCATTTACAGTATATAATGTCCTCATATTTTTAGGGCAAATGTTAATGGGTAAGTCGGGTGTAATGGTAGCTTCCATTATGGAAGCACTTATGCCGATGATTTCTATTTGTATTTTATGGGGATATAAGCATATAAAACCGAAGAAGTATATGATAACGAGTATGGTTATTGCTTTTGTAGGAGCTGTGTTTGTTATTACAAAAGGTGACATGAGTTTCTTTGTAACATTGAAAGATAATATGTTCCCATTAGCATTTATATTTATTGGTGTTGTAGGGTGGGTTATTTATACGATGGGTGGTCAAACTTGTAGTGATTGGTCAACATTACGTTATTCTACGTTGACGTGTGTATTCGGTACGACTGTTACAGCGATTATAACGGTAATTATTACGTCGCTTGGATATATTTCAGTTCCGAGTATGGGAACGATTTCTATTGTGAAATATGATTTGTTATTCATGATGACATTGCCAGGTATTGTAGCGCTACTTGCTTGGAACTATGGTGTGAAAATTTTATCATCCATTAATGGGATTTTATTTATTAATTTTGTACCAATTACGACTTTAGCTATTATGATGATGCAAGGGTATCAAATCACAATGTTTGATATTATAGGGACTGTACTTGTTATTGCAGCGCTTATTCGCAATAACGTTTGCCAGAGAAAAGAAGAAAATATAAATAAGAGAGTTTTACAAGAAGAACAATTACGTCAAGCTGTTTAATAGGCAAATGGAGGATTTCACATGTTAGAAAGTTTATTGTTTTTCTTCGCCGTCGGAGTTGCCTGTGAGCTTGCAGCAATTAATCGAAATGGTCGTAAAAAGATAAAACAACAAGCTGAGCTGATACAGCTTTTAAAAGAATTGAAAGAAAGAAAAAATTAAAAAGACGACCGGGCATAGACGGTCGTCTTTTTCTATATAAAGGGGAAAGGGGACACAAAGTTATACAAGCGTAGCAGCGTAAATGAAAGCAGTAAGAAGAAGAGAGCCGCTAGCTAATCCTAAAAAATCTAATTTGTTAAAAGTAATGTTATTCATAATACATTCTCCTTACTTGTTTAATGCAGAAGCAACAGCTTTTGCATCGAAAAGAGCCGATAATACCATGCCCATTGTATTTAAGAAATTGTTCGTTTTCATTTTGTTCATCATATTGATCCACTCCTTTTCGAATAATTGTTGCCCTGTTTCTGACTTAATTGTATGAAATATAGTAAGAAGTAACTATCGAATTAGCTTACAAGAAAATTACACTTTTGTAAGAATTGAAATTTAACAATTCATCCTTAATTTTATTACCAACTCCTAAAACTTAGTGTTATAATTATTATAAGAATATGATTATACTTCGGATGTTTAGAAAGGAACGAAATAAATGTATAAACCAATTACATTTTTGTTGAAATATATATTTAAAACAGCTGGGAAAGTAGAAGTACAAGGAAGAGAAAAGCTACCAGAAGGTGGACCCTATGTTGTTGCATGTACACATACAAGTTTTATGGATGTATTAATGTTAGCTACAGGGATGTATCCAACTCAAATTCATTACATGGCCAAAAAAGAATTATTTGAAGGGAAATTCAAAAATTGGTTCTTTAAAAATGTAAATGCATTCCCTGTAGATCGTGCGAATCCAGGACCAAGTACACTTAAAATTCCATCACGTTTATTAAAAGAAGGAAAGGTAGTAGGGATTTTTCCGAGTGGAACAAGATCAGCGGAAGATGTTTCATTAAAAGCGGGTGCTGTGACAATTGCGGTGCGTTCCAATGTTCCGTTAGTACCAGCAGCTTATGTTGGTCCATCAAGTGTAAAAGAATTAATAAAGGGGAAAAAGGCACAATTGATTTTTGGAGATCCAATTCAAATTGAGGCTGGAGAACAAATAGATCGAAAAACCGCTATGAAAATGATGACGGATCAATTAAATGAGAAGTTTGAGGAGTTAAAAGAAGCTTTGCAATCAAATCAAAAATAAGAAAAGACGACCGGGCATAGACGGTCGTCTTTTCTATTACTATTTATAATAAAGGGGAAAGGGGACACAAAGTTATACAAGCGTAGCGGCGTAAATAAAAGTAGTAAGAAGAATCGAGCCACTAGCTAGTCCTAAAAAATCTAATTTGTTAAAAGTGATGTTATTCATAATACATTCTCCTTACTTGTTTAATGTAGAAGCAACAGCTTTTGCGTCGATAAGAGCGGAAAATACCATGCCCATTGTATGTAAGAAATTGTTCGTTTTTATTTTGTTCATCATATTAATCCGCTCCTTTTCGAATAGTTGTTACCTTGTTTCTGACTTAATTGTATGAAATGTTGCGGAAAGTCACTATCGAATTAGCTTACAGAAAAATTACACTTTTGTAAGAGAAACGAATGAAGGTGTAATGATAAGAAGATTTGACATATGTTCATGAGATTCATTAAGTTAAAGGTAGAGGTGAGTGTATGGCTAATATTAAAGATATTGCAAAGATGGCGGGAGTTTCAGTTACGACTGTTTCGAGAGTGTTGAATGATCACCCATATGTAAGTGAAGAAAAAAGAAAAGCGGTTATAGAGATAGTTGAGAAATTGAATTACTCGCAAAACGCAAATGCTGTTCATTTATCAAAAGGAAAAACGAATATTGTTGGTGTGATTTTACCGTATATTAATCATCCGTGTTTTGATGCGATGGTGAGCGGAATGATGGAGACTGCGTTAGCGCATAATTACAGGGTGCTACTTTGCCAAACGAATTATAATAAAAAAGAAGAAATGAAAAGTTTACATATGTTAAAAACAAAACAATTGGATGGTCTTATTATTTGTTCACGTGCAAATGATTGGGAAACGATAGAACCGTATGCTTCTTACGGCGCAATAATTGCTTGTGAAGACAATGATATTTCAAACATCTCAAGTGTATATACGAATCATTCAGCGGCCTTTCAATTAGGAATGGATTATTTGATTGAGAAAGGTTATAAAAAAATTGGTTATTGTACGGGAAGAAAATTAGGGCCGAGTAGTCAAAAGCGTTTTGATGTTTATAAACAGCAATTGCAATCTATAGACGAAGAGGTTAATGAAGAATGGATTTTTACAGAATGTTTTACACTAGAAGATGGTGTAAAAGTGGCTCATAAGTTAAAAGAGATGCAGGATCTTCCTGAAGCATTAATAGTAGCAGGTGATGAAGTTGCGATTGGGGTTATGACAGAGGTTGAAAAATTAGGGATTCAAGTTCCTGAGGATTTAGCGATTATTGGCTTTGATAATCAACCTATCTCGCAAGTGTTACAATTGACAACTATTGATCAAAATTTAAAGGAGATAGGGAAAACTGCTTTTGAAATGTTGCATAGAAAAGTGAATGACGAGAGTTCTGAACAAGAAAAGCTGGAAATTCCATACGAACTTGTGGAACGCTCTACAGTTTAATCGTAATCCGTTATGTGTATAATCGCATAACGGATTATTTTTTTGAAATATCTTTGACAGGAAACGCGTTTCATACTTTATAAAGGAGTTAAACCGGTCTGTAATAATCCATGGATTCTTTTCAAGTGTTAATGCAGTGAATAGAATTTGGAGGAATATGCATGAATGAACTTTTATCGAGTATGAAAAAGTATGTAGATGATGATGAAAAGATTCTGGCTTTTGTGGTAGGGATATTTGAGAAGGATAATTTTATATTATCGTATCAACATGGGGTTTTTGTTGCCACTACTAGACGTCTCCTTTTTTACGGGAAATTTCCGTACTATTCTTCAACATTTAAAGAGTATTCATATTTGTATATAGATAGCATAGATTTTCATCCGTATTTTGAATTTACTTGTAGTCATGAAACCATTCGCGCTAAGTATATTCAGAAAGGGAATGTGGAGCGATTTGTCCGTGCAGTTAGAGCAAATATGAATAATTAATCAACCCTCTGTTTAAACATAATATTTCAATTTTTAAGAGGGAAAATGCGGAATAAAAACCACTTCTAAACCTCTAGGAGATAGTGATACAATGTCAAATGGGGGGGAGGGTATGAACTATGGTTAATCAACGTATAAAGGAAATAACACTAATTACAATTGGTTCATTATTATTCGCAATTGGTATTAATTACTTTGCAATTCCAAACCGTTTATCGGAAGGTGGAATTATTGGTTTAACGGTTGTTACGTACTACTTATTTGATTGGTCACCAGGAATTGTGAACTTTGCTATAAATGCAATTTTACTAGCTGTTGGTTATAAATTTTTTGATAAGAAAACAATGATTTATACAATTTTAGGGATTGTAGAAACATCTTTGTTTTTATACGTTACAGAACATATTGAGTATCATGTAAATAGTGATACATTATTAGCAGCTTTATTTGCTGGTTTATTTGTGGGAATTGGATTAGGTTGTATGTTCAAAGCCGGAGGTACATCGGGAGGATCAGCAATCTTAGCTCAGTTAGCAAATCAATATTTAGGTTGGAGTGTAGGTAAAGGCGTACTAATTATTGATATTGTTGTAATTGCTGGTTCTGTATTTATAATAGGGCAAGAAAAGGCGATGTATACACTTGTGGCTGTGTTCATTGGAGCGAAGGTGATTGATTTCATTGTAGAAGGAATGGACACAAAAACGGCTGTTACGATTATTTCGAATCAACCAGATTTAATTCGTGAAGCTATTACGAAAAATATGACACGCGGTGTTACTGTATTAGAAGGGCGCGGCGGATATACTGGTAAAAATAAAGAAGTTTTATATGTTGTTATTAATAAACAAGAGCTTGTTAAGTTAAAACAAGTTATTAGCCGGGTAGATGAAGATGCTTTCGTTGTTATACATGATGTACGTGATGTACTTGGCGGTGGCTTTAAAGCAAGCTAAAAGGTGAACGAGCAAATTCGTTCACCTTTTTTAATTCTTACAAAAATGTAAGTGTAATGTAATGAGATTCAATAGTAGATTTTATTCCCCCTTTTTAAAATGGATGTATATATATCCTGCAGAGGAGGAATGTTTATTATGAAGAAAAAAATGATCACTACTATAATAGCGATGATAGTGATAGTAGTAATGTTACTGCCTACGAAACTTGGACCAGTTATCGATAAATATAATCCATTTTATAAGACGAAAGAATACTATACGGTTGTGAATACAATTGGTCAGCATATTGGTGATGAGTGGTATGAATATGAATTTATTGCATTCGATGAACGTGGTAGAGAGCAGAAAATAAAGAAAACGGTTAAGCATATGTTAAAGAGAGATGAAGCATTAAAGGTTTTTGCAAAAGGACGTTACGGTGAATCGATTGAAGAGATTGAGGTTGCAAATATTCCTATAAATGCGAAGAGCAAACTTTTAACGATGAGATAGTGAAATATACCCCCGGCTATTTTTTGTCGAAAATAAAAATACTGGGTAAGGGTATTTTTGAGATTAACAAAAAAGCCTTAGTCCATATAGACTAAGGCTTTTTTATTATATAAAGGGGAAGGGGGTACATTGTAGTAGCATGGGTGAAAGGTATAAGAAGAGTAGCTACTAGCAATGTAATTTGGTTATGTGAGTGTTCTTCTTATTTGGCTTACTTTCTAACTTTATTGTACGAAATATAAGTAAGGGGAACTATCGAATTACATTACACATAACTTACAAACATGTAAGCCTTCTGTAATGTAATTCGATAGTTAAAAGATAGTAATTTTCATATAGTGTAACTAGAAAGTCTCAATGTATTACTTTCTGTTTGTAATGAAGAATGAAAAACCAACTAATTTTTAATAATCCTCATCTGAATAAAGATGGGGATCCTTTTTTAAACCTTACAACATTGTAAGGTTTACGTAAGTTAATTCGATAGTAAATTTGTCATATTTTTTGCATAATAGATACAGATAGAAAAATAATTAGGGATCTAGTAAGAAGGGAGAAAAATGGGATGCGTAAAGAAGAAGTAGTGAAGTTACCAATTAAAGATTTCTGTAGCTACTTTACTGTTGCCGTAGTGTGTATTGGATTATTTGATATCATAACAAACTTAATTGTTAAATAATATAGATGCTAAAACAAGAAAGGAAGTCCTTTCTTGTTTTTTTTATGGGGGCATAAAGATGAAATGGATTGATAGTCATATACATGTTGATCAATATAAGGATGAAGAGAAGAGCAGATTACTAAAAGAGGTGGAAAATAGTAAGGAAATAAAGGGGCTTATTGCGGTATCTATGAATTATCAATCTTGTAAGGAAACGTTATCTTTAGCGCAGAAGTATCCCTTTATATATCCAGCGATAGGGTTTCATCCAGAGCAACAGATTCATAAAGAAGAGTGTGAACAGATTTATCAACTTATTGAACAGAACGCAGAGGAAATTGTTGCGATTGGTGAAGTAGGTTTGCCCTATTATTTGAGAAAAGAAGATGAAAGAATTGCTGCAGATCCATACATAGCTGTATTGAAAAAATTTATAGAACTAGCTAGTAAGTATAATTTGCCGATTGTATTACACGCAGTTTATGAAGATGTTGACATTGTATGTGATTTGCTAGAGAAATATAAAGTTTCACGTGCACATTTCCATTGGTTTAAAGGAAGCGATGAAACAATGAAACGGATGATGAGAAATGGTTATTATATTTCGATTACACCGGATGTTTTACATAAGGAGAAGATTAGAAAAATCGTTTCGTATTATCCGCTTGAATATATGATGGTAGAAACAGATGGTCCGTGGGAATTTCAAGAAGATGTTATAACGCACCCAAGAATGATTCGAGAGGTATTAAAGGAAATTAGTTCTATAAAAAACATATCCATTGATAAGGTCGCAGAAACAATATATGAAAATACAAGTCGATTTTATTTGAAAGGATAGGAGAATTATAGTTTTAATCATGTAACGGAAAAAGTAAAAGTTGAATTTATTTAATAAAATGCCACGGTTTGATATAGGACAAAAAACCACCAAGCGTTCCGCTCGGTGGTTTTGTATTAGGATTCTAATTTTTTCGCACGTTTTAATAATAAAAGAAAGACAATGATAACGAACCCCAGTATAAGGAAGAAGCCATATTGCTTTATATAATCAATTATGTCATTCGCACTGGTTGGTTTTTCAACGTGAATGCCGTCTTTATTCGTCGTAATATGAATATCTTTCATTTTTACTTCATTCTTTTCCTTTTGTAAATCAATCCATTCTATATTTGGAATACTTTCTAGATCCTTTAACACTTCTTTTAATGGTTTCGCACCTAAGTAAGGATGATAGAATGCACCAATAACTCCATCAGATAATTTAGAAACAGATAGAGCACGCTCTTTCATTTTAGCAGTAGTTTGTGGCGTATCTTCTTCAATAAATCCGACTGTTTCAGGCAATAGTTTCATTCCATGTAAAAATGATGGAGTACTTGTATAATATGGTGAGTGCATGGATTTCCAAGTTGTATCATTTAACTGTAGCTGTCCTACATAAGTTGAAAAGTACCTTGATAATATTTCATATCCTTTTTGAGACATCGTGTAATGAGGTGCTTCAAAGGCAACAGGATATAGTTTAGCATCTACAAGTTCTTGAATTCCTTTTTCGATATGATCTTTCGTATATTTTTCCTCGAATTCTTCCCCTTTTTTTACATATTGGTTATATGCCTCTATATTTGGAAAGTCATCTTTTGTCTTCGGTTTTTCATGCTTCGGTTGGCGAATTGGTTGATCTGTTTTTACATCCCAAAATTCAAAGCCTTCACCTGTTTCACTGTCATAAAATTGGTGAGTATAACCATGCATAATAATTGCTGCACCATCATCTTGCATAGAGCGTAAAAGATCAACTAGTTCTGGTTTATCTTTTAAATGTATTATCTTTCCTGTATCTGGATCTTTATATACCGGAATAACAGTAATCATGTAAGGCATCTTTTTCTCTTTTAGTAATTCAGCAATTTCTTTCAATTGATTTATATCTGCTGCGGGGTGAACATCCTCAAGGCGTAAATAAGCTTCAACTTTATTTTTCGTTGGTTTTTGGCTGAAATAAGAAAATAACATTTCACCGACGTAATGAGACATCCAGTCAAAGAGGTTAGGTGTTGCAACATAATAAGATGTTTCATGCTGAACGATTAGTGGGTTAGTGTTATTTGAGCTTAAGGCGTTAGCAAGCACAGTTCCATTCGTATCAAATGATTGAATTAATCGTTCCTCCTCTAAGGTATTTTTTAGCTTCTTGTCTGGATATTCAATTTTATTAACTCGTATATCATCACTATTCAAAGTAATGAAAGAAAAACGCTTAGATAATTGTTCAACATTTTGTCCTAATACTAATACAGGGCCGGAGAAGTTTTCTAGAAATTGTTTCGTTTCATCAGAAAACGCTTCTTTTGTTTCACCGATATAAACAATATGTGTATAGGAGGATACGTTATTAATTGAAGTTGCTTCTTTTAAGTTTTTTACGGTTATATCATTTGTAAAATGTCCTAATTGAGTATTAAGGATTTGGACATTATTTGAAAATTTATCGTCTTGTGTACTATACAAAACAAGTACTTTTGGTTTTGATGATGTTTGTGCAGAGGTGTAGGTAGGGATGAGTAGTAAAATGCTGAACAAGAGTGTTAGGCATTTTTTCATTTTGTATGCTCCTATTCTATATATAGAGTTCAGTTTACAATTATATACAATAAATGCGTTATAGTCTATGAAAGTTACATTTTTGTACGTATTTACCAGCTGTTTTTTCACAAAATCGGTCTAAAGCATGATGATAATATGTATAGTTATTTGCTATGATAAAAGAGTAATAGAATGTAGGTAATTGTAAAGGGAAGGCTGAAAGGGGACAAATTTCAGCGGAGAAAGAGGTAGAGGTAGTGAAGAAATTCTTTGTAGGATTTTTAGTTGTTCTTGGAGTATATTTATATTTCCAAGGAAAGTCTGAAGGAATGGATAAGCTAGTGAATGGAACAAGCTATGTTGATTCAGAAGAAGCAAAACAGATGAAACAAATCATTATAGAGGAAGCGAAGAAAGTAAATCTTCCAGAATGGATACCTCTTGCAATTGCCGAGCATGAAAGTCGATTAAATCCAAGAAGTGTTGGAGATAATGGAACTTCATTCGGATTGTTTCAACTACACCGCGGCGGCGGGCTTGCACCAGAGCATTTAACTGATGATGAGCTGAAAGATCCACGTACAAATGCGCAAATTGCAATGCCGCATTTAATGAAAGGATATAAGCGTGGGGTGCAAAAAGGTTTGACTGATTTTGCATTACTGAAGTATATAGCGAATACATCTGGATGGCCAGGGAATTTAGGGCCAGAGTGGACGGATAATAACATGAAGTATAACATCGGATTAGAAGATGTGTACTATCGAAATAAAGGTGTAATTAAAGAGTAGGTTTTCTATACCTACTCTGTTTTTTTATGAATAATTTCATCCTTTTCTTTCGTGAAATACTGCGTGAGTTGTATTTTCACCTCTTCTAGTTTTGTAGAAACTTGCGGTATTTTATATCCTACATACAATGGTGAAACGACAAATCTAGGTACAACTTTACAAATGATTTTTCCATTTAAGTAATAGAAGAATAAGTTATAACTACTGCATCCTTTATGGAAATCTGTCAGTATGTAACGTACAGTTTGCTGAATGTAATTTGCCATTTCATCTATATATGAAATGTTATCAATGATTATATTGAATTCAGTGAAGCCAATAATGGGACGCTCTGAAATATTAAGCTCAATGCATTCATTTTTTTGAACAATTAACCCTTGGAAATTTTCTTCTTCAATATTTTCAAGATAATCTACATATTTCATTCCGATAATTTGCATGTGTGCATGATGCAAACTTCCACCTGAAAATGGACCGTGATTTTTATATAAAATCACAGATGCGAACTTCTTGTTCTTCTGTAAGTGTAACCAATGTTGAATAGAAAATTGCATTAATTTGCTCATATGTTCTTCTGTATATGTTGCGATATGATCTTCGCAATTATCGGTTTCGATTAACACTGTTTGAAATGTATCTTGTAATGTAGGAAATTTATTTTTTAACCAAATAATAGAACCATCAGTTGCTAAAATATCCGTTAATTGTTCTTTATCGCAAAATGGACATGCAGCGCTTCTATTCCGAATACTTTCTGGTTTTTGTTTACCGATATCGTTTAAAAAATATAGTTGTTGTGTATCCATTTGTATATATGCCCCTTTAAAATATGTGTAAAAATCCCGCTTAATACATTCGGGAAAAGGAGAAGGAAATCCTCTAAAGGAATAGGGGAAAAATAAAAGACAAGATATCCTCATTACGATAGGGTACCTTGTCTTTTATTTTTTCTCTAATAGTGTGTATGGATAATATAGAACATTTTCATTATTTTTCTTTTTTCTCTTTTTTATTGTGTATAAGGTAATTGCTGTGCTTGCAATTATAATAATGGCTTTCTTCATATTCATATACCCCTTTTTATTGTTGGTTTAATTCTTGGCTAACTGCTTTTGCATCGACTAAAGCGTGTAAAATCATTTTCACCATGTTCATCATATTTCTTCACTCCTTTTTATAGTTCATTTAGTTCTTTTACAACTGCTTGTCCGTTCACTAATACCTCAAAGATTGCTTTTACGATTTCTTTCATCATGTTTGTTTCCTCCTTTTGTTTGTCTCGCTTGTTTACATCTTTATTGTATAGGGAGGCATCTTTTCGTACTATCGCTTTCCATTACGTGAACATAACAGTTTTGTAAGATTTGATGTCACTTATTGAAATGTTTAGTCTATCTTCATTATTTTCAGAAAAATGACTATTCAAACATGAAATTGGAAAGTATAATAAAGAAGTAAGTATTAAATTCCGTACGAAAGGGGTGAATGAGATGAAACGTTCTTTAGCTGCGCGTGCCAAATTTTTAGATTTTATTTATTTTTGTCGTGCGATTTTTCATGATGTAGTTGTTAACGGGATACGTATGCCCTTTTTTAACAATTGCATAGTGACTATTGAACGATAGAAATCTCTTCACCCATTTTTAATAAACGTGTGAAAAGGGAGCTATTTGGCTTCCTTTTTCTATGCCGAAAACCATGGGGAATGTTTCTTTCTTATGGTTTTTTATATTGAAAGGAGTACGGAAAATGACTATTTGTAGTGTAAATAATGTAATGAAATCTTTTGGTGGAAACATCATATTTGAAAATATATCGCTTGAAATAAAGAATGGTGAACGTGTTGGGTTAGTTGGTCGTAACGGTAGTGGGAAGACAACAATCTTTGGACTTCTAACGGGAAAGGAGAGTTTGGATGCAGGAGCTATCCATATGAAGAAAGGTACACGTATTGGTCATGTCGCACAAATTCCGAAGTTTGATGAGGTCATGAATGTATATGATGTATTGAGTTCCGCTTTTAAAGTAGAAAAGGAATTAGAAAAAGAAATGCATGCTCTAGAAAAAAATATGGCGGAGGAGCAGGAACAATCTTCATTGCAAAAGCTAATGGAGAGGTACGGAGTCATTCAAGAAAAATTTGCATTTCTCGGTGGTTATGAAATAGAGGCAAATATAATGAAGGTAGCAAATGGCTTACAAGTAACAGACTTATTTCCAAGAGTATTTACGGAATTAAGTGGAGGAGAACAGACGAAAGTAAGCCTTGCATATATGCTATTGCAGAAACCAGATTTACTTCTATTAGATGAACCAACAAATCATTTAGATTTATTTGCAGTTGAATGGTTAGAGCAATTTTTAAAAGAATACACTGGAACAGTTATAGTTATTTCACATGATCGCTATTTCCTTGATGAAGTTGTAACGAAAATTTTTGATTTGGAAGATGGAGAGATTCACGTGTACCATACGAATTATTCTCAGTTCGTTGAGGAGAAGGAAGAAAGATTACTTCAAGAGTTTCAAGCTTATCAGGAGCAGCAAAAGAAAATAAAGAAAATGAAAGAAGCAATTAAGCGTCTACGTGAATGGGCAAATCAAGCGAACCCTCCGAATGAAGGATTGCATAAAAGAGCGAGAAATATGGAACGTGCGTTAGAACGTATAGAGAAATTAAAGAGGCCAATTTTAGAACGAAAACAGATGGGTCTTCAGTTTGAAGGGCAAGAGAGAAGCGGGAAAGATGTTGTTGTAATGAAAGAAGTGAGTAAAGGTTTTGCTGGACGACCTTTATTTGAACAAGCGAATTTACATGTTCGTTTTCAAGAGCGTGCGGCTATCGTTGGTCGTAATGGTACAGGAAAGACTACATTATTAAAACTACTATTAGAAGAAATAAATCCAGACGTTGGTGAAATTCGAATTGGTAGTAGTGTCAAAATTGGTTATTTATCACAGCATACGTATGGAAATGTGAAGAGTAATGTATTGGAAGCGTTTAGAGAGTATGTAGCTGTAACAGAAGGAGAAGCAAGACATATATTGGCTAAGTTTTTATTTTATGGTCCAGCAGTATTTAAGAAAGTAACGCAACTGAGCGGTGGAGAAAAAATGAGGTTAAGACTTGCGCAACTTATGTATCAAGACATCAATTTTCTAATTCTAGATGAGCCGACAAACCATCTTGATATTGAATCAAGGGAAGTTTTAGAGGAAGCCCTTGAGCAATATAATGGAACAATCCTAGCTGTTTCACATGATCGTTATTTTTTAAATAAGTTATTTGAAAAGACGTACTGGATTGATGAATGTAAATTATTTGAGTTTGCAGGAAACTATGCATGGGCTCGTCAAAAGTGGGAGGAAAAGCTTGAGAAGCAAGTAATAAAGCAGAAACGCCAAGGGAGAAAAAGTGTTGAAACGGTTCCTGTAAAAGAGAAAGAAGCTAGGAATCTTGAAGAGATTGAAAATGAGTTAATGCATGTAGAAGAAGATATATATGCAATAGAATGTGAAATGGAACATGTAGCTGATGTTGAAAGACTTGAAAAATTATATGAGGAAAAAACGAAGAAAGAGTTGTTACGAGCGAAGTTATATAGTGAGTTAGAGAATATTGTGGAGTAAAGAGTAGAAAGCCACTTCCTTTCAGTTTTGTTGGAGGAAGTGGCTTTTTCATAATGATATTTTGCTTTAAAGATTAAATGAAGAGATGTGTTTCACGTGAAACAGTAACTTAGATAAATCCGTGTTCCTCAATTTGCATAGTTTGTGAAACATATGAAAATGATAAGGTGAAAAAGAAATGTCATTAGTGGCTTTTCGATAGGAGTAATTACAAAAACAAAGGCTAATTATTTCCCGAGAGATAAAGTGAGGGCTTTTACGGGCAGCCCGACTCCGACCTAACTTCTTTTGCTTTCGCTGAATTTTGAGGTGGGGTTCTTACTGCCCGGCAAATAGCGGGATAAATATGTATAAAAGAGACTAGTGAATGAAAACGAAAAGAGAGCAAAGTTACAGCTTTACGCGCTGAACCCTGCTCTCTTTTTGCGTGGCATCTTCTCTCGTTGAAATTATAATAGCGATCCCGAGCATGATAAAAAAAGCTAAAAAGAGGACGAACTTTGGGAAGAACGGGAATAGTAATAGCGCTCCGACTATCATAATTGTTAATAATACGTAGTGCAGGACGTATTGGAATAGGTTGTCCATATTTTCGCCCCCTTTTTGGTAATTGGTTATTAGTATTCTATGTTTCATGTTGAAGGAATAGAAGTAGATTTTTAAGTTTTTTAATACGAATTATAGCTGAGTTTTCTTAAAGTATAAATGTAGAGTGATAATTTTGGAAAAATTCTAAAAATATTTATTTAGAAAGAATTGACAAAACATAATGAACGATATAAGCTAATAACCATAAAGTCTACCGGAAAGGTCGGAATAAGATTGTTACCCCTCAAAAACATCTATTTTTTTACGATTAAAACCGACTTTTCCGATTGGCTATAAATATGCTGTGGGAGGCATACATAAGCTAATAAGTTCAAAGGGTATAACTATTAAACAGTTAGGGTGGGGACAATGAAGAAAAAGACAAAAAAATGGGCTGGTGTATTTTCAGTATTACTTAGTAGTTCGCTTGTGTTATCTGCTTGTGGGGGACAGGAGGATACGGCTTCTACAGAGCCGGTTAAACAGCAGGATTTAAAAAATGTGAAAATTGAAAAGATCGCTGCGACAGATAAAACGAAAGTGCCAGACAAAGCGAAGAATAGAAAAGATACGTTAGTAGTTGGTATTAGTAAGCCAGGCGGCGTATTTTTGCCATACTTCCAACAAAATGGTTGGGATGGAAACGTAACTTCAGTTATTTTTGCATCTCTCGTATCAACCGATAAACAAGGGAAACCAATTCCAGAATTAGCTGAGAAGTGGGACGTTTCTTCTGATCAGTTAACATATACATTCCATTTACGTAAAGATTTGAAATTTAGTGATGGATCGCCATTAACGGCGGATGATGTAGCTTTCACATTGACGCTTTTACATGATAAAGCATATGAAGGTGAAGTAGATATCTCTCAATATGTGGTTAAAGGTGGTAAAGAATATAAGGAAGGAAAAGCAACTTCAATTGAAGGTATTCAAGTTGTTGATCCACAAACAATTAAAATTACAACTGAAAAAGTGAATTCACAAGCTATATTTGTTTTAGGAGGTACAGTACTATCAAAAGCTTATTATGGAAAAGATTATAAGCAAAATACAAGCTTAGATTACTTAAAAGATTTATATGGAAAGCCATTAGCTGCGGGTCCATATAAATTTGAAAAGTATATTCCAGGTCAAGAAGTTCGTTTTGTAGCAAACGAAAATTATTATGCGGGTAAACCAAAAATTCAAAACTTCATTTATAAAATTACTTCTGGTGATACGAAGCTTCAGTTATTCCAAACAGGAGAAGTTGACCATACTGGCTTAGGTACTGGTGATGAGGTTCTTGAACAGGCTAAGGCTTTAGAATTCGCCAATATCCAAATCGAAACAGCACCGTCATTTAGTTATATTTATATGAATAATAATAAGCCTTACTTAAAGGATAAAAAGGTTCGCCAAGCACTTATTTACGGATTAGACCGCAAAAAATATGTTGATACAGCGTTAAAAGGATACGGTACAGTAGCCAATGTACCAATTCATCCAACTTCTTGGGCTTATACGGAAGAAGGAGTTAATAAATACGAATACGATAAAGAAAAAGCGAAAAAATTATTAGATGAAGCAGGGTGGAAAGTTGGTTCGGATGGAATTCGTGAAAAAGATGGTCAAAAATTAAAACTTTCTTATTTCGGTCCAAGTTCGGCTAAAGATAGTGATTTATTAATTCCGATTGCGAAAGAGAATTATAAAGAAATAGGTGTAGAGTTTAATCCTGAATTTATGGACTTTAATACGATGCTTTCTAAGGTAAACAAAGGGGATTATGATTTAGCTTCTGTTTCGACACCGATTACAAGTGATCCGAGTGAAACAGCTGGTGAATATTTGTCTACTGCAAATGAAACTAGTCTTGGTTATAAGAATGCAAAAGTAGATGAGCTAATTCAAAAAGGTATTGAAACTGTAGATATCGAAAAGCGTAAACCTATTTATAAAGAATTGTATAAAGAATTAAGTGATGATCCACCAGTAATTCTATTAAACTACCGTAGAACAATTACTGGTTATAACGGGAATATAAAAGGAATTGATCCTGAAAAGTACAACAGTATTAGTGCAAACTTACCAGTATTATCATTTGAAAAATAACGATAAGAATGTATAAGTAGAAGACATTTTTTCATTCGGTTAGTAATGTGCCGCTTTGAAAAAATGTTCTTCTATTTTAAGCATAAGATTGGAGAGAAAAAGGGTGAAAACATATATTGTTCGTAGGTTGTTACAAATGATTCCTACACTGCTTGGTACATCAATTATTATCTTCGTCCTGTTCGCACTTCTTCCTGGGGATTATATTGATTCAAACCCGAAAATTACACCGGAAAGAGCAGCTGAACTGAGGGAGTTATATGGGTTGAACAAACCAATTGTTGAGCGTTATTTTCATTGGTTAGGTAATGCATTGCAAGGGGACTTTGGCTTCTCACTTCAATATCAAGAGCCTGTAACGTCATTATTAAATAAATTTATTTGGAATTCCTTTAGTGTAGCAATTATTGCATTGTTTTTTATTTGGCTAATTGCACTTATTATCGGTGTATTCTCGGCGACGAAGCAACATTCTTTATTCGATAAACTTGTAACAATCGGTGTTTTTGCAGCAATGTCATTCCCTTCATTCTTTATCGGTTTGTTTTTAATTAAGGTGTTTGCGGTTGACTTTAAGTTATTACCGATAGGTGGAATGATTGATGTTGGCAGTAATTCAACAGGATTTGCTTACGTGATAGAAGTTGCAAAACATATGATTTTACCAGTATTTATTTTGACACTTCTTGGGGTCGGCTCGCTAACTCGTTATTTTAGAACAAGTATGTTAGAGGTTGTAAGACAAGATTACATACGAACAGCAAGAGCGAAAGGTTTGAAGGAGAAGACGGTTATTTATAAGCATGCATTAAAAAATGCAATTTTACCGGCAATTACGTTATTAGCATTTGAATTACCTGGATTGTTTTCTGGGGCAATTATTATTGAACAAATTTTTAACTGGCCAGGGATTGGTAATATTCAATTAGAAGCATTAAATTTCCGTGACTATACAGTATTGATGGCATTTACGATGTTTCTTTCTTGTTTAACAATCGTTTCAAACTTTTTAGCAGATATCGTATATGCAGTTGTTGATCCAAGAATTCGGTTGAAGTAAGGGGGGAAAGAAATGGAGACTGTTACAGTAATTACAGAAAAAAAAGAAAAAAAGAGAAGAAATGAATCATCACCATGGCGACAAGCTTTTAAAAAGATAAAGAAAAATAAGATGGCACTTGTAGGGTTTTATGCATTAATTTTTATGTTTTTATTTTGTTTTATCGGTCCGTTCTTTTCTCCATATGCATCAGGAAAAATACAAGTTGCGCTCATTAACAAACCACCTAGTTTTTCTCATTGGCTTGGTACAGATCAATTAGGAAGAGATATTTTAACAAGGCTTATGCAAGCGGGACGTATTTCATTAACCATTGGTTTAGCTTCAATGGTTTTATCGGTTATACTTGGAGCTTTATTAGGAGCGATTGCAGGTTTTTATCGTGGTATTGTGGACAATATTATTATGCGACTTGCAGATATTTTAATGTCGATGCCAGGATTACCGTTACTTATTATAATGGGTGCGATTTTATCAGAGTGGAAAGTACCGTCTGATTATCGTTTGTATGTCATTATGATTATTTTAAGTTTAGTAGGTTGGCCAGGGCTTGCACGCCTTGTAAGAGGGCAAATTTTATCACTTAGGGAGCAAGCATTTATGCAAGCTGCGGATGTGTTAGGAATAAAAGATTACCGGAAAATTATATATCACTTAATACCTAATGTTTTACCTATTTTAATTGTCGTATCTACATTAGGTGTTGCAGGTTCTATTTTGGGAGAATCCGCACTAAGTTACTTAGGTCTTGGAGTCGTTCCACCTACACCATCATGGGGGAACATGATTAGCGCAGCTAACTCATTAATCGATTTCCAAAAGCGTCCATGGTTATGGATTCCGCCTGGTTTTGCAATCTTTATAACAGTTGTATCAATTAATTTACTTGGTGATGCACTTCGTGATGCATTAGATCCAAAGATGAGACGGTAGGTGAGGAGATATGAGTAAAGCGGTAGTAGAGCTGAAAGATTTACAAACACACTTTCAGACAGAAGAAGGGACAGTAAAAGCTGTGAATCATGTTAGTTTTTCTGTTCGAGAAGGTGAAACTGTTTGTGTTGTAGGTGAATCTGGTTGCGGAAAAAGTGTAACGGCGTTATCTATTATGGGACTTATTGCTGAATCAGGCAGTGTAGTAGGTGGAGATATTTTATATGAAGGAAAAAGTCTTTTAGGAATGAAAGAGAAAGAGCTTCGTAGTTTACGAGGGAATGATATTGCGATGATTTTCCAAGAACCGATGACATCGCTAAACCCCGTCTTCACTGTAGGAGAGCAAATTGTAGAAACGTTAAGGGAGCATGAATTACTTAGTAAAAATGAAGCATATAAGAAGGCAATTGAGTTAATTCGTAAAGTTGGCATAGCCCGCGCTGATGAAATCGTCCATTCTTATCCGCATGAACTGAGCGGCGGGATGTTACAACGTATTATGATTGCTGTTGCACTTAGTTGTAATCCTAAGTTATTAATTGCGGATGAACCAACAACAGCTCTTGATGTTACCATTCAGGCTCAAATATTGGATCTACTAAGACAAGTGAAAGAAGAATTTAAAACGTCGATTTTATTAATTACACATGACTTAGGTGTCGTAGCGGAAATGGCTGATTATGTTGTCGTTATGTATGGCGGGAAAGTTATCGAAGAAGCCCCAGTACTAGAGATATTCCAAAATCCAAAACATCCTTATACGAAAGGATTATTGAAATCAAAACCAGTAATGGGAAAACGAATAGATAAACTATATTCTATTCCAGGGCAAGTTCCGAATTTAGTTGGTTTAGGTGAGTTTTGCTACTTTAGTGGGCGTTGTGAGCATTGTATGGAAATATGTGAAAAAGAAGCCCCAAATCTAAATGTAAATGATGAAAATCATAAAGTAGCTTGCTGGTTATATGAGGAGCGTGCGGAACAATGAGTGAACCATTATTAGAGGTGAAAAATCTAAAGACATATTTTCCAATTAAGGGTGGCGTATTTAGTAGAACAATTGGGCATGTAAAAGCGGTTGATGGAGTAAGTTTTACTATTAATAAAGGTGAAGTGTTTGGTCTCGTTGGCGAATCAGGGAGCGGAAAAACAACAATAGGAAAAACAATTTTACGCCTCGTTCAAAAAACGGAGGGAGAAGTGAAGTTTAAAGGGAAAGATGTTCATTCTTTATCCAAGGATGAATTAAGAAAACATCGCCCTAATATGCAGCTCGTTTTCCAAGATCCATTTAGCTCATTAAATCCGAGAATGAGAATTGGAGAAGCGCTTGGAGAGCCAATGTTGGCCCACGGATTAGCGACGAAAGAAAATGTTCGTGAAAAGGTAATTGAAGTATTGGAGTTATGTGGATTAGCTCCTTATCATATTGACCGGTATCCCCATGAGTTTTCTGGTGGACAACGTCAGCGTATCGTAATCGCAAGAGCTATGGTATTAAATCCGGAATTTATTGTAGCTGATGAACCTGTGGCGGCACTAGATGTATCTATCCAAGCACAAATTATTAATTTATTTAGTGAGTTACAAGAGAAAAAGGGATTATCTTATTTATTCATTTCGCATGATTTAAGTGTAGTAGAACATTTATGTACGAAAATCGGAATTATGTATTTAGGTACGATTGTGGAGACAGCACCGCGTGATGAGTTATTTACCAATCCGCTACATCCTTATACGAAAGCATTGTTATCAGCTGTTCCAATACCAGATCCAACAGTGAAGCGAGAGCGAATTATACTAGAAGGGGATATTCCAAGTCCAGCAAATCCACCTTCGGGCTGTCGTTTTCATACACGTTGCCCATTTGCAACGGATGTTTGTAAAAAAATAGTACCAGAATTCCGTAATGTTGGTGCAGAGCATTTTGTTGCTTGTCATCACGTATAAAAAAGGACTCTTTCAAATTGAAAGAGTCCTTTTTTTATTTAATAGATGAAGTTTGTTTCAATACAAATTGCTCGATTGCGTGAGCAACACCATGTTCATTGTTTGTTAGTGTTACAACATCACATAGCTTTTTTACATCTTCTTCAGCGTTGCCCATTGCAACAGATAAGCCTGCTACTTCTAACATCGGTACATCATTAAAATTATCACCAATAGCAACTGTATCTTCAATAGGGATATTAAAATGAGCTGCCATCTGCTGTATCCCGTTTCCTTTATGTCCATTCTTATCCATAATTTCTAAGTTAGTAGGAGCCGATGCTGTAACCATAATATCAGCATCTTCTTGTAATATACTTAATAGTTGTGCGCGATGCGCTGCATTAAACGTTAAAATGAAGAATTTAGATATTTCTAGTTCTTGGTTATTTACAACATCTTCTATTTTTTTGAAATCAGTAATTAGGTTCGATTTCTTTTGCTTTTCTGTAATTCGTTCAAGTTCCTCTAATGTAACATCAAGCGCATGCTTATTTTCTTCGAATGCTTGCATCACTTGATCTTGCCATGTATATGGAGAATAAACTCCTTTATTCGTATATAGCTTATATGGGAAACCTTCAGATTCTAGTAATTTTGCAAGTTTGTAAACTTTGTCGTTTTGTATACAACGCGAGTTAATTACTTTTCCATCCACATAAACAATAGCCCCATTGCTTGCTCCGACTGGAAGAGATAATTTATATTCTTCCAATAGCTTTAAAGCATCCTCTTTCGCACGACCAGAACAGATCATTACAATATGACCAGCTTCTTGTGCAGTTTGGATTGCTTGTAGGTTTTCTTTGGAGATTTCAAGATTAGATGATAGTAGTGTACCATCCATATCTAATGCGATTAATTTCAAAATGACCACCTCTTTGTTTTTATTATACATAGTTATATAGAGGAAACATATAAACTTATCTTGGAAAGACGGTATTTTATCTCATATTAAAAGTAAGTAAAGATTAGATAGGTTTAGTGTCACTAAATAAACGATTTGTAACAAAAATAGAGAGGAATATGACGACATTTCACTTTATGACTGTAATGTTACACGAATGTTACAAACGTGAACTAAGTGAAAAACGCATTAAATAAAGGTTTTTGAGGGTTATTATAAAAAAACGTAAAAAAAGTGTAATAAATTTTACGTAATTATATTGCAACGTAATAATAGTTATGTTACATTAATGTTACAAACGTTACGTTATCAAATTTAATGTAACGTTAACATAAAAACTATGAAATAAACATTTCTTAGAAATTACATATAGATAACTTATAAAAAGGGAGGATAAATGATATGAAAGAGCAAGTATTACAAGTAACAAAAGGTGATTTCGTAGGATCAGCAAGTGGAGCGGTAGTATTAACAGCATTAATCGTATTTCTATCAAGCGTATTAGTATAATAGAAGCTTTGTAACAAAAGAAAAGGAAGGGAGAATGAAAGGTATGAAAGAGCAAGTATTACAAGTAACAAAAGGTGATTTCGTAGGATCAGCAAGTGGAGCGGTAGTATTAACAGCATTAATCGTATTTCTATCAAGCGTATTAGTATAATA
>NZ_JBQAHZ010000026.1:0-75691 GCF_051917185.1 Bacillus cereus group sp. MYBK108-1 | reverse complement strand
TCGTTCAGAACAGGAGGGTGTTGGAACTCCTGATTACGAGGCGCTTTTTGCCTCGAATGAAGGAGTGAAACAACCGACTGTTCTAGCCGCTGGAGCTGGATATCATTTAAAAGCGGAAGCGGCTCGTTTAGAGTCGCTTTTTTATGTAATGGTCGCACTTAACGGTACACGAAATTATATCAACGATTTTTCAAATATATCGATCATAACTCGCAATATATCAACGATTTTTTCATTATATCGATCATTACCCGCAATATATCAACGATTTGACAAAGGATATCAATTTGCCGACAAATCACGACAATATCAGCGCCCCTCTCCCCTACTTTTATCAATATATTACAATCTCATCTATGTTAAAATATAGGAAACACCCTTTAGCTTTTCCAAATTCATCATTTACTACTTAAATGACGGGAGTGGTTCAGTTGAAAGACTACTTAATTAGAGCATTTTTTGCGTTAATAACAGTTGGTATTCTCTTACTTATAGCTAATATTTTCAATATACGTGTCGAGGTTAAGGACTATGCTTTCCTCGTTGTCGTAGCAATTGGTGGCGGCTGGGGTGGCTGGTACCTGTATAAAAAACAAAGCAATCAAAATGATAAAGGCATTCCAAAGTAATATGGAATGCCTCTTTTATTGCCTTCTGTAATAAATAATGAAATTCAGACCACTAATACAACCAATCGCAATAAACATACAAAACGATTGTGGATCTCCACCTAGATTATACTCATCAACGATAAATCCGGACATAAACAACGTTATCGCTGAAACACCGATACACAATACCGAGATAAACCAAAGCGAAAATTCATTAATCAACTCTTTCTTCTGTCTCAAAACAATTAGCATAACAAGAATAGACGCTGCTAAAATACTTTTAAAAACCGGACGTAAATATACGAACTCCTCCATCTATTTCTCCTTTCCCCAAAACATTACATCTAAACATTAACAGATTTAACTAAATTAAAAACACATGCCACCTTAAATTAAAACGACATGTGTTTCCGTATTTGCTATGATAGTTGCTTCCACTTCGTTCCCAAAACAGGACGCTCATAATTTTGGATTGCATGAATTAGTTTATCTGCTGTCTCAGCTGAAACGATCAATTCTTTATTTGATGGATTCATAAATCCTTCTTCTGCTGCACGTTCAACCATTTGCAAAATTGGTCCGTAAAAATCTTTTATGTTTAATAAACCAACTGGCTTATTATGTATACCAATTTGCGACCAACATACAACTTCAAATAGTTCTTCAAACGTTCCGTATCCGCCTGGAAGCGCAATAAAAGCATCTGCAAGCTCTGCCATTTTCGCTTTACGTTCATGCATCGTCTCTACTTCAATTAATTCTGTTAATCCTGTATGCACAATTTCTCCTCGGAATAGACCGCGCGGCATAACACCTGTTACACGTCCACCTAAACGAAGAACTTCGTTTGCTACTTCTCCCATTAATCCAACGCATGAACCACCGTATACAAGCTCATACTCGTTCTCAACAAACATTTTACCTAACTGAATTGCCTGCTCTTTGAATTCTGGTCTCTCCCCTAAATTAGAACCTGCAAACACACAAATCTTTCTCATTCCTACACCCCGAAACTATATATTGTTATGATACAATTGACATTGTACAACATATTGAGGAGATGAGGAAGAAATGGATATCGTTGCATTTCAAAGATGGGTTGAGGAATTTTACGAAAAACGAAGCTGGTCACAGTATAATGCCTTTATTCGCTTAAATTTCTTAACCGAGGAAGTTGGGGAAGTTTCACGAGTCGTTCGTGCTATTGAAATTGGCCGCGATCGCCCTGATGAAGATGCGAAAACAGAAGAAGAGCTAAAACAAGAACTAAAAGAAGAACTTGGCGATGTACTATCTAACCTTATTATTCTTTCGCAAAAATATGATTTAGACTTACAAGACATTATGGACGCACACGTCGCAAAGCTTTCAAAAAGGTTCGAAGTATCTAAATGAGAATATTATCAATTATGGTATAATATTCTTGTCACAATACTAAGGGGGATTTTATGTTATCAAAAAAATTGCACGACGCATTAAATGAACAAATGAACTTTGAATTTTACTCTGCCCATGCTTATATGGCAATGGCTGCTTACTGTACAGCTGAGAGCTATGATGGATTCGCTAACTTTTTCCTTGTACAAGCTGAAGAAGAACGTTTCCACGCAATGAAGCTTTACAACTATATTAATGACCGCGGAGAGCGCGCTATTATTACTGGATTTGATAATCCGAATAACGAATACGAATCTGTATTAAACGCTTTTGAAGTCGCACTTGAGCACGAGCGTGAAGTAACGAAACGTATTTACAACTTATCTGATATCGCTTGGGACGAGCGTGAACATGCAACAATTACATTCTTAAAATGGTTCGTTGACGAACAAGTTGAAGAAGAAGCTTCATTCGATAGCATCATTCAAAAATTAAAACGTATTACAAGCGATTCAAACGCACTGTTTATGCTAGATGCTGAATTAGAGAAACGTACATTTACGCCTCCAGCTGAGTAATATTTCAATCACCTTAATACATGTATTAAGGTGATTTTTTTGTTTGCTCTCTATCTTAAAATCACCTTAAATTTCCTCATATTTGACATAGTGCCAGATATAAAATGGTATTATTTTCAATATAAAAACGAATATACGAGGAGAGGAAAAATGAATCAACATGTAGAAGCTGTTGATGCAATTCGTGGTTTTGCTTTGTTTGGCATTTTACTAGTCAATATGACATTAATTCAATTTGGGTTCTTCACCAGTGAAAAACCAACTTATCTATTTGGCGATCTTGATAAAGGTGCTAATTGGTTTATTCAATTTTTCGGCACACATAACTTTATATCCCTATTTTCTTTTCTATTTGGGCTTAGCATTATTTTGTTACAAAAAAGTATTATCGCAAAAGGAAAAAAATTCTTCCCCACATACATAAGACGTATTATCATTCTTTTACTACTCGGCTACATTCACGGCACTTTTGTTTGGGAGGGAGATATTTTATTTGCATACGGAATAATCGGGATTTTTTTAATGATATTCATCAATCGAAAACCGAAAACTTTGCTTATTTGGGCGATTATTCTACTCGCACTTATTACACTTATGTCTTATCAAACTGATCCATCTACAAATATAAATGATTTCGCACCTTATACTGAAAAAGAACATAAAGTCCATCAAACTGGAAGCTATATGGATCACGTCAACTTTAGATTGACTGAAAATCCTTTTGATTACATGGGAATTGACGGTGCATTCGGATTATTTTTCATATCAGTTTTCGCAATAATTTTTATGTCTCCACTGTTCCTACTCGGAATGTATGTAGGGAAAAAAGGCTGGCTATTTGAGGTCAGTAAACATATACCTGCTGTCAAAAAAATATGGTTTGCCACCAGTCTCTTCTCTTTTACAATTAAAATCTTAGCTATGTTCATAAAACACCCGGTTTTAATTATGTTACAAGATGGCCTTACACCAGTAACTATGACCTTCTTTTACGGAAGCACAATCATTTTATTATTCCATTACAAAAAAGCAACCCGTCTACTAACATACATGGCGAACATGGGGAAAATGTCTGTTAGTAATTACTTAGCGCAATCTATTATCGCAACAACCATTTTTTACGCATATGGATTTGGCTTATACGGGAAAATCGGCTATTTCTTCGGTATTCTTTTAACCATCGGAATTTATACGATTCAATTATTCGTTAGCACCTATTGGCTCCAGAAATACCGAATGGGGCCAGTGGAATATGTGTGGAGACTGGGAACTTATTTAGAGAAACCACGTTTTAAAAGAGACTTGGATAAAGCAAGTTAAACAAAAAAAGCAATGAGCCTACGCTCATTGCTTTTCTTAATTTATTAAAGCATAACCCCAACGATAATCGCTGATAATATACTTACTAATGTTGCACCGTATACAAGTTTTAAACCGAATGATGATACAACGTTTGCTTGTTTGCCATCGATACTCTTCGTTGCACCTGCGATAATTCCGATAGATGAGAAGTTCGCAAATGATACAAGGAAGATAGATAAAATACCTACTGTACGAGCTGATAAATCACCAGCTACTTTACCAAGATCAAGCATTGCAACGAATTCGTTCGTTACTAATTTTGTTGCCATAATTTGTCCTGCTTGTAGCATCTCTGATGTTGGAATACCCATTACGAATGCTAATGGTGAGAAGATGTATCCTAAAATGCTTTGGAATGTGATTCCGAAAATTGAGTCAAATACACCGTTAATTGCTGTAATTAATGCTACGAAACCGATTAACATCGCCGCTACTGTTACAGCGATTGAGAAACCAAGCATAATATATTCGCCTAACATTTCAAAGAATGTTTGTTTCTTGTCTTCTTGTAATTCTAAAATATCGTCTTCTTCTTTTACTTCATATGGATTAATGATATGAACGATAATGAATCCACTGAATAAGTTTAATACAAGTGCTGTTACTACATATTTTGGATCAATCATTTTCATATAAGAACCGACAATTGACATCGATACTGTAGACATTGAAGATGCACAAAGTGTGTATAAACGATTTTTCGGTAATTTGCTTAGTTGATCTTTTACTGTAATGAATACTTCCCCTTGACCAACGATTGCAGCTGCTACCGCATTATATGATTCTAGTTTTCCTAAACCGTTAACTTTACTTAATAGGAAACCGACTGCACGAATGATAATCGGTAAAACTTTAATATGTTGCAGAATCCCGATTAATACTGCTAAGAAAATAATCGGTAATAATACTGTTAAGAAGAATGGTGCTTGTCCATCGTTTGCTAGACCACCAAATACGAAATTAACCCCAGCTTCCGCAAATTTTAAAATAGCGCCAAATCCATCTGCGATCCCTTTTACTAATACAAATCCGACCTTTGTATTTAGTAAGAAATACGCAAGTACCAATTGAATGACAAGCATAAGTGCAATTGGTTTATATTTAATTTTCTTACGATCTGAACTAATAAGGAAACCTAGTACAAACACTACAAGTAAACCGACTAGAAACATTACGAACTTCATATGTGAATCCTCCACTTCTCCCACAAGTTATTGGTCGTATAACGTATAACGAATGACGTCTGACCATTGTTGTTAAAAAAATTTAAAACCCCTAAAACTATTCAACTGTCATCTAAAATCAGTAAGCGTTTACATAAATTGCAATTTATAAAAGGTAGCTTCTTCTCTCCTACCATACTTGAAAGTCTGAAATTGATACCACCTACAAATCAAATTGTAAGCGTTATCTAGACGAAATGCAATATAAATTTTAAAAGATTTTTATATGTTAATATATTCCTAATTAATTGGTTTTTTCATGTAAATTTACCATAAAAAAATAGCCCTAGCTATGAGCTAGAGCCATCCTTTTTTTATAACATAACACCAACGATAATCGCTGATAGAATACTTACTAATGTCGCACCGTACACAAGGCGTAGACCAAATGATGATACAACATTTGATTGATTTTCATCGATACCTTTCGTTGCACCTGCAATAATTCCGATAGATGAGAAGTTCGCAAATGATACAAGGAATACAGAAAGAATACCAACCGTACGAGCCGATAAATCACCAGCTACTTTACCAAGATCAAGCATCGCAACAAACTCGTTTGATACTAATTTTGTTGCCATAATTTGTCCCGCTGTTACCATTTCTGCTTGCGGGATGCCCATTACGAATGCTAATGGTGAGAAAATATATCCTAAAATAGCTTGGAATGTAATACCGAACATTGTATCAAACAAGCTATTGATTGCTGTAATTAATGCTACGAAACCGAGTAACATAGCTGCTACTGTAATCGCAATCGTGAAACCAAGCATAATGTACTCGCTCAGCATTTCAAAGAATGATTGTTTTTTCTTATTTTCTAATTTCAGTGTATCTTCTTCTTCTGTAATATCGTACGGGTTAATAATATGAATGATAATGAAACCACTAAATAAATTTAATACAAGTGCTGTTACTACATATTTCGGTTCGATCATTTTCATATAAGAACCAACGATTGACATCGACACTGTAGACATAGAAGATGCACATAATGTATATAAACGATGTTTTGGGATTTTACTTAATTGATCTTTTACTGTAATAAATACTTCTGCTTGTCCAACAATGGCAGCTGCTACTGCGTTATATGATTCTAGTTTGCCTAGACCATTCACTTTACTTAACAACGTACCAATAGCACGAATAAATATCGGTAAAATTTTAAAGTGTTGCAGAATTCCGATTAAAACCGCAAAGAATACGATTGGTAATAACGCTGTTAAGAAGAATGAAACCTCTCCTTTATTAACAAGACCACCAAATACGAAAACGATTCCAGCTTCCGCATATCCAAGAAGTGCGCCAAATCCATCTGAAATTCCTTTTACTAAAATATAACCAACTTGCGTATTTAATAAGAAATAAGATAATGCTAGCTGAATAATAAGCATAATTGCGATTGGTTTATACTTAATCTTCTTTCGATCGGCACTTATAAGAAAACCGAGTACAAATACAACGAGTAATCCTACAAGGAACATAACAAACTTCATTAATAAAATCCTCCATTTAACTCTTCATTAACGTTGAACGTCTGACCATTCAAAACAAGAAATAATCCGAACTTTCCATTTCTCCTCCAAAATCTTCAATCGGATAGGAAAGATCATAAAACCTCTTATTTCAAAGGCATTTTCCATTCTAACACAAATCACAAATCATATCCGCACTTTTCTTTAAAAAATTACATTTTATTATAAAACGTCTATGAATGTTCGTCTTTTACTATCTGCAAATAGTTGAATAAAACAAAAAAGAGCATCAAGTTTCACTTGATGCCCTTTTCATTATACCGCTTTTTCTTTATCAGCTACCGCTGACTCACCCCAACACTCTGTATTGTTCAAACCTGGAATAGACTCCGCATAAAAGACTGGATCTTTCCCTTGTTTCTTTTGCTTAATATAATCTGATAAAGCTGCGAAAGCATACTTAGAAAGGAATACAATTGCTACTAAGTTAATAACAGCCATAATTCCCATAAATAAATCTGCTAAATCCCAAACGATTTGAATTGTCGCTACAGATCCTAGCATAACCATACCAAGTACAGCAATGCGGTATGCATTTAATAGCACTTTACTTCCATTTAAGAACTCAATATTTGTTTCACCATAGTAGTAGTTACCTACTAATGAACTAAATGCAAACAAGAAGATCGCAACTGCTACAAATATAGAAGCCCATGGACCGATATGTTGACTTAACGCCTGCTGCGTTAATTGAATTCCATTTAAATCAGCTGCATTATGCACGTCTGATAAAAGAATGATAAATGCTGTACAACTACAAATTAATAATGTATCTGTAAATACCCCTAAAGTTTGAATGAAACCTTGTTTAACTGGGTGCGTTACGTTTGCAGTCGCTGCTGCGTTCGGCGCACTACCCATACCTGCTTCATTTGAGAATAACCCACGTTTTACCCCTAATAAAATCGCAGCTCCTAATCCTCCGCCTACTACTTCTTTAATTCCGAAAGCATGTAAGAAAATTTCTTTAAATACATATGGAATTGCCGTAATGTTTGTTACAACAACGAATAATGCCACTGCTACATAAATAATTGCCATTACTGGAACAATCATTTCAACCGCGCGAGCAATTCGTTTTACTCCGCCGAAAATAATAACTGCAAGTAAACCAGCCATAACAAGACCTACTAATCTGCTATCTGTTTTAAATGCACCATCAAAGGCAGCTGCTACAGTATTAGACTGTACAGCGTTAAAAATCAATCCGAAACTTACTGTTATTAGAACAGAGAACACAACACCTAACCAGCGTTTATTTAAACCCTTTTCCATATAATACGCTGGGCCCCCACGGAATGCATTCCCATCTTTTACTTTATAAATTTGCGCTAATGTGCTCTCTACAAATGCAGAAGCACCCCCAATTACCGCGATTAACCACATCCAAAATACTGCTCCTGGTCCACCTGCTGAGATTGCAATAGCTACACCAGCTAAGTTACCAGTACCTACACGAGAAGCTGTACTCATACAAAACGCTTGGAATGATGATACGCCGCTCTTCTCTTTTTGCGCTTTCCTCGTTTTCGAGCTTGCTCCATCCCCAAGCAAACGAATCATTTCACCGAAGTAACGAACTTGGACAAATTTCACACGAAATGAAAAATAGAGCCCTAACCCAATTAACATCGCAATAATGATATATGACCAAAGGATATTATTTATATCCCCAATTACCTTAGCTAAAAAATCCATAATTGCATTGCCCCCTCTTCCTAACAATAAGAAAATTATATTCTAAAAACTTTTAGTAATCAAGAACTTTATGTTAGGTTTTATAACATGAGTACGTTAACTCTTTTAACATACGAGTTTTTTTACATGAAAATATAGCCATTACATGCATTTATCCAATACTTAATAACTTATCCTATTCGACCAGCCATACTTTCAAAACAGTACGTTCCCCACAAATAACGAGAGAAACAAACAAAAAAATTATATTAATAATTACCCCTCACCCTTTTCATCATTTACTACAACAAAAAAGGCGAGCATCGAATTTACCTCGATGCTCGCCTTTTCAATTACACTGCTTTTTCTTTATCTGTTACCACTGGCTTATCCCAGCACTCTGTATTCGTTAAACCAGGAATAGAATCTGCACTGAAGACTGGATCTTTCCCTTGTTTCTTTTGTCTTACATAGTCTGTTAATGCCGCGTACGCAAATCGGCCAAGAAGTGTAATCGCAATTAAGTTCGTGATTACCATTAGACCCATAAATAAGTCTGCCATATTCCATACAACTTGAAGCGTCGCAACAGAACCGAATAATACCATTCCAACTACCGCAATACGGTAAATTGTTAACCACGTTTTGCTTTGCTTAATAAATTCAATATTTGTTTCACCATAATAGTAGTTTCCTAAAAGAGAACTAAATGCAAATAAGAAAATAATAATCGCTAAGAAGCTACTTGCCCATGGGCCGATTTGTGAGCTTAATGCATTTTGCGTTAATTCAATACCTTCTAAATTCGTTGCTTTATATGCACCAGAACATAGTACGATAAATGCTGTTGATGTACATACTAAGAATGTATCTACTAATACTCCAATTGTTTGAATAAAACCTTGTTTCGCTGGATGCGTTACATCAGCTGTTGCTGCCGCGTTCGGCGCACTACCCATACCTGCTTCGTTCGCAAATAATCCGCGCTGAATACCATATTTCATCGCAGCACCGATACCGCCACCTACAGCTGAATCTAAACCGAATGCACCTTTAAAGATTTCCGTAAACACATCTGGTATTAAATAGAAGTTTTTAATGACAACAAAAATAGCTACCGCAATATAAACAAGCGCCATTGGCGGAACAATCATTTCCGACATACGTGCAATACTTTTTACACCACCAAAAATAATAACCGCAACTAATGCAGCTAATACAATACCAACAATATAACGCTCTAAACCAAATGCATTTTCAAACGCTAATGTTACTGTATTCGCTTGTACTGAGTTAAAAATTAAACCGTAACTAACTGTAATAAGGATAGAAAACCAAATTCCCATCCAACGTTTATTTAAACCTTTTTCCATATAATAAGCAGGACCACCACGGAAGCCACTGCCATCTTTTACTTTATAAATTTGGGCAAGCGTACTTTCTACGAAACTTGAAGAAGCCCCGATAATCGCAATAACCCACATCCAAAATACAGCTCCAGGTCCTCCCATAGATATAGCTAATGCTACACCAGCTAAGTTACCGATACCAATACGAGCTGCTGAACTCATACAAAACGCTTGGAAAGAAGATACACTACCTTTTTTACGCGTCTTTCCAGTTAATCCATCACTCATTAGTCGAACCATTTCCCCTAAATGAGTAATTTGTACGAATTTCAATTTAATAGAAAAATAAAGACCTAAACCAATTAACATCGCAATAAGAATATATGACCAAAGAATTGTATTTGTTGATGAAATAAATTGCTCTAAAATATTCATACAATTAACCCCTCCTTTTCTCCATAAAACGAATTATATTTAAAAAACATTCAAAAATCAACATTTTTCGACAATTTGCAATTTCCAAATATTAGCCAGGTTCACAGTAACAATGTCTTTATGACTGACTACCCTCCCTCTAACTGTGCATACTAAAACAAAAAATAAATTCACAAACAACCCTATTGACAAAAATACCAACCTGTAACTATAATGATTACAACAGGTTGTAACAAACCTAATTACAACAAATTCATTTACTTTCAGATATACACTTTAACAAAACACTTTGGAGGGATTTATTATGAAAATCGGAATTATCGGAGCAACTGGTAAAGCAGGAAGTCGTATTTTAAAAGAAGCATTAGATCGCGGACATGAAGTAACTGCAATCGTAAGAAACGCTGCAAAAATTACAGAAGAAAACGTAAAAGTTTTAGAAAAAGACGTATTTTCTCTTACATCTAACGACTTGCAAGCATTCGATGTAGTTGTAAATGCATTCGGTGCTCCAGCAGGACAAGAACACCTTCACGTAGATGCAGGAAACGTACTAATTGAAGCGATGAAAGGTGCACCTAACACAAAATTACTTGTAGTTGGTGGCGCTGGAAGCTTATTTGTAGACGAAGAGAAAACAACACGTGTATTTGAGACACCAGGTTTCCCAGGCGAATACCTTGCAACAGCTCAAAACCAAGGTAAAAACTTAGAAATCTTACAACAAACAAATGATATCACTTGGACATTCATCAGCCCTTCTGCACTATTCGCATTAGGAAAACGCACTGGTTCTTATACAGCTGGTAAAGACAACCTGCTTGTAAACTCAAAAGGTGATAGCTACGTAAGTTATGAAGACTTCGCAGTTGCAGCACTTGATGAAATCGAAAATCCAAAACACGTAAACGAACGCTTCACAGTAGTATCTGAAGCTGAATAACAAAAAAAGCTCGTAAAACATTATGTTTTACGAGCTTTTTCTTATTATTGCACTTGCTCTAAGCCATTTGGAGTAATCTTAAAGGATATTTCTTCACCCTTCATTGCACCCTCTTTTTTATCTAGCACATTCTTTTTGTACCAATTCAAACGACTCGGTTCCGCATGGTATACTTTCAACACGTCTCCATACTCAAATGCCGTTCCATTTACTTGCTCAGCAAAATTCTTTGAAGTCTCTTGTCCTTCTGCCGTTACATGCTTTTTCTCTTTTCCATTTTTATCATAAATCGTAAGTCCTATATACTGTTCATTTACAAAACGATAATGTATTTCATCATCGGTAAATGTCGCATGTAATTTCTTTTCTTCATGATTTAACGTAATAATTGAACGTGTTACATTAGACACACCTTGATATACTACGCTATCCCCATACGTTACTTCCATAAGAACTTCTGTCAATTTCTTATTCCCAAATCGATCTTTCGTTTCTACTTTTACTTTTTGTTCACCAATTTTCGTTGTATTTGGCTTTTCTACAAAACCTACTACTTCTCCGTCTTTCACTTGAACAAAGTTTTTCGCTTCTAATTTTCCGGCATCTGTTCCGATTACTACTTTTTGTGGTACTGCTGTTACTTCTTGCTGCGCTTCCACTCTCTCGAAACCTTTTTCTGTTAATTTAAAGTACAACTCTTGTTTCCCTTTACCGTTACTTATAAACTCATTCTTTTGATACCACTTCAATCGATCTGATTCTGCATGATATACCTTAATAACATCACCATATGCGAAGTCTACACCATTTAACTGTTCTGCAAAGTTTTTCGAACTCTCTTGCCCTTCTACCGAAATGACTTTCTTTTCATTTCCATTTTGATCGTATAGCGTGATTCCCATATATTTTTCATTCTCAAAACGATAATGAACTTTAGAATCCGTAAATGTTGCCTGTAGCTTTTTCGCATTATGATCCGCAGTTACGACAGAACGCGTATTATTACCATCACCTTGGAATACTAAACTATCGCCATAAATTACTTCCAACGGTACTTCCGTTACTTTCTTATTTCCAAATCGATCTTTCGTTTCTATTTTTACTGTTTGTTTTCCGACTTTTGATGTAGTTGGTTTTTCCACAAATCCAACTACTTCTCCATCCTTCACTTGAACAAAGTTTTTTACATCTAATTTTTCAACGTCTGTTCCGATTACTACTTTTTGTGGGACTGCTGTTACTTCTTGCTTCGCTTCCATTCTCTCGAAACCATGCTCCGTTACTTTAAAGATTACTTCATGAACACCGTACTGCGCTTCCACTATTTCATTCTTTTTGTACACTTTAAATCTATCAAACTCTTTTTGGTATACCTTTACCATATCCTCATATTCAAACGTCATTCCGTTGAATTGTTCTGCAAATCCTTTTGTATTTTCAGATGCTTTTACTGATAGAGCTTTCTTCTCTTTTCCATCTTTATCGTATACAGTCATCCCCATATACTTCTCATCTGCAAATGAAGTGTGCATTGGGCCATCTGAATCTGTTGTACTGAATTTCTTTTCTTCATGATTTATCGTGACAACCGATTTAATATTGCTTCCGCCATGCCATGTACCGAAGAACATAATGCTGTCTCCATAAATGACTTCTAACGGTACTTCCGTCACTTTCTTGTGCCCAAAACGATCTTTCGTTTCTACTTTTACTTTTTGTTCACCGATTTTTGTTGTATTCGGTTTTTCTACAAATCCAACTACTTCTCCACCTTTCACTTGAACAAAGTTTTTTGCATCTAATTTTTCAACATCTGTTCCGATTGTCACTTTTTGTGGTACTGCCGTTACTTCTTGTTGAGCTTCCATTCTCTCGTAACCTTGCTCTGTAACTTTAAATAGTAATTCCTTCTCTACCTTCGCCTTACCTTCACCAACAAAGTTATTATTTTGATACCAATTAAAGCGATCTGATTCAGCGTGATACACTTTCACTACATCACCATACTCGAACTCTAACCCATTAATTGATTTCGCGAATTCTTCTGCATTTTCAACACCTTTTACTGTTGCTTTCTTTTTCTCATTTCCATTTTGGTCTAGTAATGAGAATTCAAAATACGTGTCTTCTTTAAAATAATAGTGCACTGGATTTGAATCAGCCATCGTACTGAACTTTTTCTGATCATGTTGCAGTGTTACGATTGATTTGATATTGGTATTATAATTAAGCCCTTTGAATACTAAACTGTCTCCATATGCCACTTCTAATGGAACTTCCGTCACTTTCTTATTCCCAAAGCGATCTTTCGTTTCCACTTTTACTTTTTGTTCACCAATTTTCATTGTATTCGGTTTTTCTACAAATCCAATTACTTCTCCACCTTTTACTTGAACAAAGTTTTTCGCTTCTAATTTTTCAGCGTCTGCCCCGATTACTACTTTTTGCGGTACCGCTTCTACTTCTTGTATACCGTCTATTAGTTCATATCCTTGTGGAGTAATCTTAAAGAACTTTTCTTTTTTATTCTTAGCTCCACCTTGCTCTACAAGTTTATTACTTTGATACCAATCGAAACGACTTGGTTCTGCATGATATACTTTCATAATATCGCCATATTGAAGTTCAACACCTTCAAGTTGCAAAGCAGCTTTTTTAGAATTTTCTTGCCCTTCTATAGAAATATTTTTCTTTTCATTTCCATCCTTATCATATAAGGTAATCCCTACATACTTTTCATTTTTAAAGCGCTCATGGAACTCCTTACCAACAAAAGAAACGTTGATTTTCTTTTCATTATGAAGAAGTGTTATAACAGAATTCACCTCATCACCATAACCTTTAAATACCATAGTATCTCCATAAATACTGTTAACTGGAACAGAAATGAAATTTTTCTGTCCTTTCTCATCCTCAATTTCTACTAATACCGCTTTTTTTCCAGCCTCTAAATCCGGCCACATAATTCTACCCGTTACTTTTACATTCTCACCTAAATTTTGAACAAGGCTACTTGCTAGATTTTCATCAAAATTCGCACCAACGATGAGATTTTGTACCACATTAGACGCTTCACCATAAGGAAGCCCGCCGTATGGTTTCACTTGTTTTTCACGAACAATATTACTATCTGTTGCTTTCCATATTTCTTTTTCTAATTTAGGTAAATTTAAATTTTGGATTTTTTCTCTAACCTCATCATTTGGACTTAATCCCCATTTCTCAAAAAACGGTACTAAGTTTTGTTTAGCAGCTTTCGATGTCATATAAATAAACATTTGCTTTTTATCTTCATCTGAAGCAGGCATTTCAGATTCTGGTAATAAGCGATACATTTGATGTAAATTAGGGTAAAAATGATCTCCATAAGCTAAATCAAGTTGCCAAAACATTACTAGTTTCTCAAATTCCTCCATCTTTTTTTGAGCATCAGGATTATCTAAGTAAGCAAAAGCTTTTTTATAATGACCATTTTCTTCTAGACTTGATTTATTGCCTAACATCCTTTGAACGGATAATGAATATATATTTACTGTTACTTCTCCTACACCTGACCAAAACCAAGGAGCTTGCTGATGTAAATGCCCCACTTCGTGCCAAGGTCCCCAGCCATCCCCTTTTAATCTATTTATATTTAAAACCCTATCCATAGTCTCTGGAACATACGCTGTATGATAATGAGTAGCAAACATCCAATCATCTTCATCTGGTTTTCTTTTTTCAACAAATTGAACATAATGATTAGGGGATTTCAATACCCCTACACCATCTTCAGATAATCCTGCTACAGAATTTTCAAAGCGAATAATCTTATCATGTAGCCTCATTAATTCTACTGGATCCGTTTCTCCCATATAGTTTTTCACTGCTTCAGGACTTGCAGTAATTAAACTTCTCTCACCCTTCAATTCAACTGCATAAGGGTTTTCATACTTCTTTAACATTGCATCCCAATCTTTTTTTGTGTGTTTCCCTAAGATAAATAACGGAAAATGACTTCCTCCATGAATAACTGAAGCTGTTACTTCACCATCATTATTCATATTATAAAAATATAGTATTCCACCTCTTGAAGATGAAATATTATTTTCACCAGGTTTTAACTCAAATTCTTCAAACCCTTTTTCATCATATGAATTCGTTCCTATGAACGCTTTAATAGATTGCGTTCCTTTTATTTCAATTTTAATTTCTTCATTTGGACCAGCATAAATTCCAGTTGGTTCATTCGCTGAAAGTACATAACGTACTTTTAAGCGTTTTTGCTCTTCTTCAATACTACCTTTCCCAGGCAAATGAAACGTTCTCTGCTCCAAACGATTCTCTTTACTCTCTTTCAACTGCCCGCCCTTATTCTCTTCCAAAGGCGCCGCATATCCTTTCGATGCTTCGAAAGCTACTGGTGATAATAATGTATATATACAAATACCAGCTACCAATACCCTACTCTTTTTCTGCTTTGACATAATCTGTGTCCCCTGTCCTTTTTTTAGACAAACCACCCTATATATTCATTTAATAAGAAATCCTATTATTTTTATAAAAACATTTAACGAATAGACTAATACCTCTCGCACCTATATCAATTACTACCGCATTTCTCTAAATGTATTCGCTTTCTTATATTGTAAAATTTTTTATGTATTACGCCCCCTCACTTCTCTCTACTTGTGATGAGTTCTCTTCTTACATAAAAGGAAAAATAGTAAAAGATATATTTCAGTCTCGTCATCTATACATCTAAAAATAAAACCTTACATTTTCTTTATATATGACCATCTATAGGTAGTTTTTCCAAATGAATTTTACACGCTTTTACCTGCATTTAATAGCCTCCCCCCAAGAATAATATTACAATTTTGTGAATTTAATCTCTTAATCTTAACGTTAGGATTTTATTATATTTGTATTATTTTCAAATATAATTTACTCTGTAAAAAAACTATTTCTATCCTTTTTATTATTTTTCCAATATAATTTTAACCCTCACATACAGAAAGCATTGGCATACGCCAATGCTTTCTCATTATCTCTTTTGATTCGGTTTATGCGGTTCATTTGGAGTAT
Organism: Bacillus cereus group sp. MYBK108-1; assembly: GCF_051917185.1. Lineage (NCBI taxonomy): Bacteria > Bacillati > Bacillota > Bacilli > Caryophanales > Bacillaceae > Bacillus > Bacillus cereus group sp. MYBK108-1. Next base: position 59,534 of record NZ_JBQAHZ010000026.1, on the reverse strand, counting down.
ATGGCTTATTTGGAGCCTCAGCCTTTTTCCAACTTACCGCTAACTCTGGACTTGTTTTTTCTTCACTACGCTCAAGTAATACTACTGCATTTTGAATAGTCGGTGTACCTTTATGTGCAATTCCTTGTAGTTTCGTTAAATTTCCTGATACTTTAAAGCTAAATCCACCAGCTGGCGTTTGTTTCGGAATTAAAATGCGGAACTTCTCTCCTACATTAAATTCTGTTTTTGTTTCGCCTTTTTCATTTGCAAATTTCACGCCCGCTGGTGCACCTGTTGCTTGCACTTTATACGTTCCGCTTTTTGCATTTGTTTCTACTGTATATAAGCCTGTTTCAAAGAAATCATTTTTTAAGACTGCTTCTTGTTCTTCTGTAGGAGTTACACTCATCGTAATTTCTTGTAGTTCTTCACTAGCACTTGCTTTTGCAACGATATCTTTCGTTACCTTTTCTACATTTTTATTACGGAAGTCTAAATCATTAATATCGATTTGTTTTAACGCATTCCACACTGCAAGCTGCGTTGCGTAATGCGCCTCTCTCCAATCAGATACCCCTAATTCTTGTGGACTCTTTTGTGGATATCCATTCAATAGTACACGGTACACATTAATATCCACTTTCCCCATTTCCGGTAAATCTTGACCGCTTGGAGATTTCAAATCTACATTTAAGCAAAAAGCAATTTTGCCATCTGCCGTTTTAATAAGCTCTGTTCGAATTGGCTTCTTCTTGGACTTACTATAACTCCAATCCATTTGATACTTTGTATGGTCCATCACTTCTGCGAATGCTTTTTGAAGTGGGAATAACACAAATAAAACACTTAAAAACATAGCTAAAAGTTTGAACGATTGCTTTATATTCATGTTTACAGCCCCTTAATAACAAACTTAATACTAAGTAGTATTTATTTAGAAACTATTTTTATGCACAAAAAAAGAGTGCTTTTAAGCACTCTTTTTTCTTACCTTAATCTTAGAAATCGAAGTTATCAGGATCTGGACCAACGCGATGATTTTGATTTAACGCATCGATTTTTTCCATATCTTCTTTCGTTAATTCAAAGTTAAATACATCAGCGTTTGCAATAATGCGGTGTTCTTTCGTTGATTTTGGAATTGTGATTACTCCATTTTGAAGATCCCAACGTAAAATAACTTGCGCTGTTGTTTTACCGTGTTTCTCAGCAATCTCTTGTAATGTTTCGTTATCTAATAATTGACCTTGCATTAGTGGTGACCATGCTTCCATTTGAATACCTTGTTCTTTACAGAAAGCTTGTAGTTCTTTTTGTGTTAAACGAGGGTGGTATTCTACTTGGTTAATCATTGGTTTAATTTCTGCATCTTTCATTACATCTTGTAAGTGATGGATTTGGAAGTTACTTACACCAATTGCACGTACGCGCTTTTCTTTATACAGTGTTTCTAGCGCTCTCCATGTATCTTTATATTTTCCTTCTGAAGGCCAGTGAACAAGATATAAATCTAAATAATCTAGTCCTAATTTTTTTAGACTCTCTTCGTATGCAGCGATTGTTGTTTCATACCCTTGATCTGCGTTCCATACTTTTGAAGTAATAAATAATTCTTCTCTTGCAATACCAGTCGCTTCAATACCTGCACGAATTCCTTCACCTACAGCTTTTTCATTTCCGTAAATTGCAGCTGTATCGATGCTGCGGTATCCTGCTTTAATTGCTGATTTAATTGCTTCTACAAGTTCTGGTCCTTCTTCTACTTTAAATACACCTAAACCGAACCAAGGCATTTCTACACCATTACTTAATACTGTTTTACTTTGTAAGTTTTTCATTTTATTTTCTCTCCTTTTATTTTACTTGATCTCTTTTTTCTAATGTCATGCTCCACGCTGTTAAAATAACAGCGGCTACTACCATAAGACCGCCTACCCAAGCAGTATGGATTAATCCTAACGAATTCGTTACAAGGCCACCTATATAAGAACCTAAAGCGATTCCTCCGTTAAATGCGGCAATATTAATTGCTGAAGCAACATCAACCGCACTTGGAACAAAGCGCTCTGCCAATATAACTACATATACTTGTAGCCCCGGAACATTCATAAATGCGAATAGTCCCATGAAAATAATTGTGATTAATCCAGCTACTTTAAATGGCGCTGTAAATGTTAAAACAAATAATATAATTGCTTGAATCAAGAACATGTAAAATAGCGCTCGAATCGGATTATGATTCGATAATTTTCCGCCGACCATATTCCCTATCGCAATTGCAATTCCATACACTAATAAAATGATCGTAACGGTACTTGCTTCAAATCCTGTTACTTCTTGTAATAACGGAGATAAATACGTAAATGTTACGAATGTACCGCCGTATCCAAGTGCAGTAATAATGAAAACAAGTAATAATCTTCCATTTTTAATTAATTTAAATTGATCACGAAACGATACAGGTACACCATTTTTTAAATTAGATGGGACGAGTATACTATTTGCGATGAAAGCAATAATTCCAATTACAACAATCGCCATAAATGACGCTCTCCAGCCAAATTGTTGACCGATAAATGTTCCAATTGGCACACCAGTAATAGTCGCAACTGTTAATCCAGTAAACATAATCGCAATTGCGCTAGCACGTTTATTCTCTGGTACGATTGCAGCTGCAATTGCAGCTGCAATTGTAGATCCAATTGACATAAACACACCATGTGCAAACGCAGATACAATTCTTGCAATAATTAATACAGTGAAGCTTGTTGCTACCGCCGCAATGCCATTACCAATAATGAAAATAACCATAATCCACATTAATAATGTCTTTCGCGACATACTAGCCGTTAACGCTGTTAAAACAGGAGCTCCTACCGCTGCTCCTAACGCATATAAGGAAACCGTTAAACCGGCTGTTGTAACCGAAACATTTAAATCTTTTGAAATAGATGGTAGTAAACCGACACTAATAAACTCGGTCGTACCAATCCCAAACGCACTAATTGCTAGCGCTAATAAAGCAAACATACTTCTTCGGCTCGTCTGAGCTTCCGAAGATGGTACTGTATATGAACTCAATTGAATTCCTCCTTATTACAAGAAATCCAATCATAATAGTATGATAAAAAGGCCCTTTTATCTTCTAAAAAATATATTTCATACTTACAAATGCTATTATGAATGGTTTCATTCCTTTTTTGAAGAACGCACTTTAAAGTACGATAGGCACTAAAAAGTAACATAGTCACTTTTTGGTACCGTACTACTCATTTGCCTCTTACATGTGCTATTATGAAACATATTTAACATAATAAAAAGTACGTACTTTAAAGTGCTATAGGTACTAAAAAGTAACATTTGTATGATTTAACTTATTTTACTCACAAAGGGAGGATTTCATATGAAGAAATACAATATTCCTGTAGAGGCAACTTTAGAAGTTATCGGCGGAAAATGGAAGGTTGTTATCCTTTGTCACTTAACGAAAGGTACAAAGAGAACGAGTGAACTAAAACGTTCCATGCCTGGTATTACACAAAAAATGTTAACACAGCAATTACGTGAATTAGAAGACGACGGCGTCATTCAAAGAAAAGTATACAACCAAGTCCCACCGAAAGTAGAATATTCTCTTACCGACTACGGTTGGTCTTTAGAATCCATTCTTGATTCTCTTTGTTCTTGGGGCGAATGCCATCTTGAAAAAGAAGGTAACACATCGATGCTAATTGCAGAAGGTGAATAATAGGAAAAAGGAAAAAACGAACATGAATTTGTTCATTTTTTCCTTTTTTTCTTTATATATATATGTACATTTCTAACTGGAACAAAATATTTTATACGCTTTCATACCTTGTCAGCACTACGTTATACACTCAATATCAAATAATTAGGAATCATTTTTATGTTAACATAGGTGTATATAGTATATAATATAGGATATATATTATATACACTTTCCGGTAACGGAGCTTTTCCATTATGCGGACAAGCCATGTATCGGACAGTTCATAAATAATAAGTAAGACGTTATGGTTTTAGATTTATCTCAGCTTACTTGCTGTCATAAATTTAAAGGCATTTTATTGTGTTTTGTGAAACTTTGTATAAAGTTTCGTAACCGTTTACTATCTTACTTATAAAAAATAAGAGTATTGCTATCGTAAAGGAGAATTGGAGATGCCAGAAACTATGACTCAAACAAAGCCAGAACAAGAAACTGTACAAATTTCTGCTAGCCAAGGACAACTTGATGTACTTGATCAGTTGTTAAAACCTGAGGTACAAGAATCATTAACAACACTAGTAGAACAGCTTCCAAAATTAACTGAGCTTGTTAACATTTTAACTAAGTCTTATGACTTCGCTCAAACTGTTGCTACTGATGAAGTATTAAAAAGCGACACTGTTGGTGCAATCACAGAGCTTGTAGAACCTGTAAAAGATACAGTGAAAAGCATGGCTGCAACTGCAATCGAAGCGAAAGATCGTGCTGACGAAAGCAACGAAGTTATCGGCCTGTTCGGTCTATTAAAATTATTAAAAGATCCACAAGCACAAAAAATGTTCCGCTTTGTGAATGCATATCTTCAAATTAGTGCAGAACGTAACAATAAATAAGTTAACTTATAACAACAATTAGTAAAGACGGGGGATATCATACTATGTCAAAACAAATTGTCATCTTAGGCGCTGGTTATGGCGGTCTTCTTGCCGCTTTAAACGTACGTAAATATTACAGTAAATCAGAAGCACAAGTTACAGTGATTAACCAATACCCAACGCACCAAATCATCACTGAACTACACCGCCTTGCAGCTGGTAACGTGTCTGAGCAAGCAGTTGCAATGCCACTTACAAAGCTTTTCAAAGGTAAAGATATCGATCTTAAAATCGCAACAGTTGAGTCATTCTCAGTTGATAGCAAAGAAATCAAACTAGCTGGCGGCACTACTTTATCTTACGATGCACTTGTAGTTGCTTTAGGAAGTAAAACTGCTTACTTCGGTATTCCAGGACTAGAAGAAAACAGCATGGTATTAAAATCTGCTGCTGATGCAAATAAAATCTACAAACACGTTGAAGACCGTATTCGTGAATACGCGAAAACGAAAAACGAAGCTGATGCTACAATCGTAATCGGTGGTGGCGGATTAACTGGCGTTGAGCTAGTTGGTGAGCTTGCTGACATTATGCCTAAACTTGCAAAAAGCCACGGCGTAAATCCAAAAGAAGTGAAACTTCTTCTTGTTGAAGCAGGTCCAAAAATCCTTCCAGTATTACCAGACCACTTAATCGAACGTGCAACTACTAGCCTAGAAGCGCGCGGCGTTACATTCTTAACTGGTCTTCCTGTAACAAACGTTGCTGGCAACGAAATCGACTTAAAAGACGGTCAAAAACTTGTTGCTAACACATTCGTTTGGACGGGCGGCGTACAAGGTAACCCATTAATCGGTGAATCAGGTCTTGAAGTTAACCGTGGACGTGCAACAGTTGATGCATACCTACAATCTACTTCTCACAAAGACGTATTCGTTGCTGGAGACAGCGCTGTTGTCTTCGCTCCAGACGGACGTCCATACCCACCAACTGCACAAATCGCTTGGCAAATGGGTGAGTTAATTGGATACAACTTATACGCAGCACTAGAAGGCAAAGCATTCGAAGAGTTCGCACCTGTAAACTCTGGAACACTTGCTAGTCTAGGACGTAAAGATGCGGTTGCTACAATTGGAGCAAGCAATACTCCACTTAAAGGCTTACCAGCATCATTAATGAAAGAAGCAAGTAACGTTCGTTACTTATCACACATTAAAGGTCTATTCAGCTTAGCTTACTAATCTGAATATAAGCCCGAATCATGCCCTGCATGGTTCGGGCTATTTTTATCCCGCATTAACGGGCAGTAAAACCTCCACCTTAAAATACAGTGAATGCAGGGATGAAGTTGGAAGATTAACTGCCCGTAAAAGCCCGATTGGTTCAACTAATAATCAGTGGGGAGGAACCCCCCCCCCCACTGATTAAAGTTTCACTTTATCCGTAATTTTCTCTAACTTATTTATTCGGCAGAAGAATCGTATAACCCTTTTAATTATCTAAATTTACTGATTATTTTATGTCCAAATTGTGTATACGAAAAGATGGAAGTATTCTTCCTACTCCCATCCTTTCACACAAACTATTCGCCTAACTTCACAAGGCTGTAATTCTTCTTCCCTTTACGGATAATAATAAATCGTCCATCAAATGAATTCTCTACCGTAACATCTGTACCCACATCTGTTACCTTCTCACCATTCATAGAAATCGCTCCGTTATTAATATCTTCACGCGCTTGTCGTCTAGATGGTTCAATGCCTAAATCAACTAGCCATTCTACGATGTTTTTCGTCTCTTTTGAAGACTGAAATGTTGGCATTTCTTTAAAGCCTTGTTCAATTTCATCAGCTGTTAACGATTTAATATCTCCGCTAAATAACGCTGCTGTAATTTTCTCAGCTTGCAGGAATGCTTCTTCTCCATGAACAAACTTCGTCATTTCTTCCGCTAATACTTTTTGTGCTTCACGTTTATGAGGCTCTGTTTCCACCTTAATCGCTAATTCATCAATGCGTTCTTTCGTTAAGAATGTAAAGTATTTCAAGTATTTAACGACATCACGATCATCCGTATTCACCCAGAACTGATAAAATTCAAACGGTGTCGTTTTTTCAGGATCAAGCCAAACAGCGCCGCCTGCTGATTTACCAAACTTCGTACCGTCCGATTTTAATAATAACGGAATCGTTAATCCGAATACTTTCGCCTCATGACCTTCTAACTTACGAATTAAATCTAAACCACTCGTAATATTGCCCCATTGGTCACTACCACCAATTTGCAGTTGAACATCCTCTTTCGTGTATAAATGATGGAAGTCCATCGCTTGCAAAATTTGGTACGTGAATTCCGTGAAAGAAATACCTGTATCCAAACGGCTTGCTACGATGTCCTTTGCTAACATGCTATTGATGCTAAAGTTTTTCCCGTAATCACGTAAAAACTCAATAATATTTATTTCATGTGTCCAATCATAGTTATTTACCATCTTCACTTCGCTATTTCCACCAAAATCAAATAGCTTTTTCATTTGTGCTGTTAACGCATCTACATTATGCTGAACCACTTCTAACGTTTGAAGTTGACGCTCTGATTGTCGTCCACTCGGATCACCAATTGTTCCTGTTGCCCCGCCAATTAAAATAACAGGATGATGGCCGGCTAATTGGAATCTCTTCATCATCATAAACGGAATCAAATGTCCGATATGCATACTATCACCGGTTGGATCAACTCCGCAGTATAGTGAAATCTTTTTCTCTTCTACTAGCTTACGTAAGCCTTCTTCGTCAGTCTGCTGATTAACGGCGCCGCGCCATTCTAATTCATCAATAATATTCATCTTTTGTCATCCCCTTTATTTTTTAAAAACAAAAAAGCCCCTATGTCTACGATAGACATAGGGACGATTATTCACCGTGTTACCACCCAGTTTGTATAAATAGCATAGCTACTCATACCACTCTTAGCAATAATATCGATTGCCAGTCCGCTTAGCATTACCTAAGATACTCCAGAGTGTAATTCACAAGTTTGTTTGTGCTAGGTTCCAGCAACCCCTAGCTCTCTCGTTAACAGTGACAAACTGCTACTGGGCTCTTTCAACGTATGTTATTTGTTAAATTATTAGCCATTATATTGAATTGAAAACAAATTGTCAACAATACCCAAATATTATTTTAAAATAATTCATATCTTCATACGCATTTCTTTATTCCTTATCTTCTCCAATAATCCTTACTTCTCGCTCCAACTTCACGCCAAATTTCTCTTCAACTGTCTTTTGTACGAAGTGAATTAAATCGATGTAATCTTGTGCTGTTCCGTTATCAACATTCACCATAAACCCAGCGTGTTTTAAAGAAACTTCTACTCCACCAATTCGCTTACCTTGTAGTCCTGAGTCTTGAATTAACTTACCAGCAAAGTTATTTGGTGGGCGCTTAAATACGCTACCACATGAAGGATATTCTAGAGGCTGTTTTGACTCACGTTTAAACGTTAAATCATCCATTTTTGCTTTAATTTCTTCATGTACACCTTCTTCAAGTTCAAATCTCGCTTCAAGAATAATGTAATGGTTGTTCGCAAATACACTCTTACGATATCCAAATTCAAATGCTTCTTTCGTCAAAGTACGTAGCTCTCCATCACCTGTCATTACGACAGCTTCTGTTAATACAAACGAAATTTCACCGCCGTATGCACCAGCATTCATATATAATGCTCCGCCAACTGAACCTGGAATACCACAAGCAAACTCAAGACCCGTTAAGTTATGGTCTAAGGCAATACGTGATACGTCAATAATTGCTGCACCACACTGTGCTACAATCGTCGTTCCTGTTACAGTAACACCTGTAATATGAATTAAACTTACTGTAATCCCGCGAATTCCACCATCTTTAATAATGACATTCGATCCATTTCCTAAAAACGTAACTGGAATATTATATTCGTTCGCATATTTGATAACTTCTTGAATTTCATCATAATTTGTAGGCGCAACAAAAACATCTGCTTTTCCGCCAACTTTAATATGCGTATGATTCTTTAACATTTCATCTTGTTTAACATGTCCTTCAGGCAATACCGTACTTAAATATTTATAAACCTCTTGCATATTCATTTTACGATTCCTCTATTTCTATATTCATTTTATCCCGTTATACGGGCCCATAATATCCCCACGTACATGAAAGAACCTAAAGTGGTGGATACAGTGTACCCAAAATCAATTCGAGACACCTATAAACCTCTTAATTTATAAGAGGTGCCACTCATATTAAAATATATATTGCATAATAAAGCAACCCAAATGGACTACTAAACTTGACATGTCATCAGAAAGACAACAATTTGTAAAATATGTGACTTTTTCAAAACACTATCCCTCAGTATCTTACTATACCACACAAAAAGAAAGTGGTATTTTTTTGTACTTTTTACTTTATTTACATCAATAAAAAAAGAGCACATCCGACAGAATGTGCTCTTTCTATACTCTTTATATTACTTTTCGTTCTCTTCTTTTTCTTTATCAAACCATAACAGCTCATCGTTATCAACTTCACCATTATAATTGATTAAAATTTCTTCTCCTGCTTTTATATCCTTATAAGCATAGAAGTTAAACGTATGGTTCTCGAAGACAATATCATACGTTGCATTCGGTGTATATGAATGATTAAATAACATACCGTATCCTAAAAGGATTGCCGTATGATTGATTCCATACTCAAATGCGTAGTCAGCAAGTAATGTTTTCTCAATATGTTCATGCTGTTCATTCGGATAAGAGATAACTGGTGCTGCGTGTATCAACTCACCTTTTTTAATATCACGAGTTGCAAATACACCTCTATTAAATTCTCCATCACTAAGTTCAGAAGTCTTAACTTCGATCATATGCGTCACCTATTTAATTCTTTCTTTGAAGTATTTTAATTCCGCTATTAGCTGAATTTTATCTCCTTAAGCTTGGCAGAAAACGCGCAGAAAAGCAATTAAATTCCTATCAAGTATTCGTTTCAATGAAAAAAGAGCACATCATTCGTGCTCTTTCCAAGCAATATTACTTTTCTAAAATATCTTCTAACAACTTCACTTGCTCGCTAACAGTTTGTAACGTCTTCACTGACGTATCATTTCGATGTTTTTCTTCTTCCACACTCGCTAGCACTTCTTCTGTAGCTGTAGAAGTTTGCTGAATTACGTTAGAAGCATGCGTAACATCCTTTACGATATTCGTCGTTTTAACTTGGAAACTTTCTTGATGAACAACAACCTCTCGCATTACTTCATTAATCGCATCAATAAACTTCCCTAAATCAGTTACATTTGTTAAAACGCTTGCTAACATCTCGTTACATTCTTCTTGTACTCTTTCTGACTTTTCTACTTGTACTTCTACCTTACTTGCTTGATTACTAAACTCCTTCAAAATCCCTTGAATTCTTCCCGCAGAACGATTTGATTCTTCAGCAAGCTTTAACACTTCACTCGCTACAATAGCAAAACCTTTTCCATGCTCGCCTGCCCTCGCAGCTTCAATATTTGCATTTAAAGCTAGCAAACTCGTCTGACTTGAAATATTCGTTATTACATCTACAATTTCATTAATTTGTTTCGATTGCATCATTAAATCTCTAAATATAATTCCAGACTGTGAAACAACATCATTTAAACTTCTCATGTTAGTTTCAAAATTTCTTAGAGTATGTACACTACCTTTTGAAATTTCTAAGCTTTCATCCACACGAGCCGATGCAGTTCTTACTTGAGAGATGATTTGTTCAATATTTCCCTCCATATCATTCAATACTTCTACCGAACGATACATCATCTCTGATTGTGATTGCGTACCAACTGCCACCTCTTCAAAGGCAAAATTAATTTCACACATCGATTCCATCGACGTGTTCATATTTTGTCTTAAATGATTGAAATTACTATCTAGTTTCACAACTGTTTCTTCAATAAGTCTTTGCGTCTCTTCTAACTCCTGAGCTTTTCTCATTACTTCTTGCTTCTCATCACTTAAACGAAGGAGCAGATTAGAACCGATTTTCGTGACGCCCCACATAGCGATTGTTACAATCGCTAACAAACTTGCGAAATTAGCAGCTTCAGACGAGGCTGTATAAGCAAAAAATTGCTCCGGCCAATAGCTACAAAGGATAAATGTGATCACAACAGCTACCCCGCCAAGAATTAAAATGAGGCGCTCACTTAAGTAAATAAGTGAAACAGCTAATGTAAAATAGACCATTTGAAATACAGCCGGGCTTTCATTAAAGGCTTGTACCATAATGTAAGACATTGTAAGCAACATAAATGTCATGATATATTTATACGCTGATTCCATACTTTTTATAAAAGTAAAAAGCGTTCCAAATGCAACGACAGAAATACCACAAATCCAAAACGCTATTGCTCTCTCTGTAAAAATATATCCATAATACCCAATTGCGATTATCCCAAGAAAGAAACTACAAATCGTTATAAACAGTAATAAATGATTTTTCTGTGATTCTTTCTCAAGGTTAGAAAAACAAGTCCTCTTTAACCACTCCATATGAAGCCCCACCTTCTACTTATACATATCAATTACTTCAGTTTAAATACCGCACTTACTGGGTTATGATCGCTATTTTCAAACTTTAAATCTTTCCCTTGTACATTTACAATCTCTACATTCGGTGAAACGATAAAGCCATCAATAATAGTGACGAAATTTTCACCTTCTACATATTTCTTTACATCATCTCTCACAGTCATAACAGACGGATCTACAGCCCACTTAAAGCCACCGTCTGTAAAGTCCTTCGGTAACTCTACTAACCACTCAGGGCGCTCTTTCACGAACTTCGGATCACTTAATTGAGCGTTTGAAACTAATTGATTCCAATCTCCGCCCATTATTACGTAATCACCATTTTCATAATGCTTGTTCATATATTCTTTTAAGTACTCTACTTGCTGTTTTCTAATTTTCCCGCCTTCATCATAAGCAGACAAATGTAAATTTACGAGTCTAACATGTTTCCCATTATTAACAGGAATTTTATATTCCACAATTGCTCGATCTAAATCAAACAAACGCTTTGGCCAAGGCTCCATTCCAGGAAGCTGGAACCTCTTCGCTTCTTGAACAGTGTATTTAGAAAACGTACTTAATCCAGCCTCCGCATATCCCATTGGATTTATTATTGGCACTGGAACCCATTTCGTATCGTAGTTCTTGCCAAATGACGAAACATAATCAGGTAATCCTTTTTTCAAAAATTCATGTTCATTTACATCAAATGAACGAAGTGACTTTATATCAACTTCTTGTAATAGTGCAAAATCACTATTCTCATTTTGTAAAAACGAAAGCATATTCTTTAAATTAGTTTCCGTTTGCTCCTTACTACTTGAACCAGATCCCTTTCCACCATCCATAAAGAAATCTTGATCCTTATCTAACCCAGCATATCCAATATTAAATGTTGTAACTTTAAACTCATTTCCAGTCGCTAATACGCGCTCCTTATTATTCTCCACCTTCAAGCTTATAACATCAGCAGGCTGTTCTTTAGTAAGTGTCATATACGCTAGAAATCCTCCTACAATGCCCGCTACTACTAAAACACATGTAAATACGATTTTTAAAAATTTCTTCAAATAAATGACTCCTTTTCACGCGAATTTATTTTTCTTTATTTTCAGTCAAATAAAACAAAACGACACACATAAGAAACATTTTATCATAATTAAAACCGTATATCACTATATTTAGTTGATAAGTAATCGATCCCATTTTAATTACTTGAAAAACCTTCAGACATCAAAAAAAGAAACGTTACACCCACCTCCTCACTGGAATTTAAACGGTATATTTAGTACACTATATGTAATAATCCTAGGCGATGGAGTTCGCCATAAACGCTGCTTAGCTAATGACTCCTACCAGTATACATACTGGTAGGAGTCTATTTTTTTGAGCAATCTATTTAAAGAGGTGAGAAAATTGATTTATATTATCGTCGGCATTGCCGGTATATTAGGAGCTCTTTCTCGTTATTATTTAGGTCTTAATATCACCACATTTTGGCATCATTCATTTCCATTAGCAACATTACTCATTAACTTAATCGGTTGCTTCTTCTTAGCGTGGCTAACTACTTATATCGCCCGGCTAAACATCTTACCTTCAGAGGTCATCACAGGCATCGGAACTGGATTCATCGGTTCCTTTACGACTTTTTCAACATTTAGTGTAGAAACTGTGCAATTGATCAATCATTCTGAGTGGAGCATAGCCTTCTTATATGTATCATGTAGCATACTTGGTGGCCTCATTATGTCTGGCCTTGGCTATACACTTGGAGATTTCTTAATTAAGAAATCTCTTACGGAAGGTGATTACTCATGATAGAAGCCTTATTAGTCGCAACAGGAGGATTTTTCGGTGCGATTACACGATTTGCAATTAGCAATTGGTTTAAGAAAAGAAATAAAACACAATTTCCACTTGCTACATTCCTTATTAATATAACAGGGGCGTTTTTACTTGGATATATAATCGGCAACGGAGTTACTACAGGCTGGCAACTATTATTAGGTACTGGATTTATGGGTGCATTCACTACATTTTCTACGTTTAAACTAGAAGCCGTTCAACTTCTCAATCGAAAAAATATTAGCACTTTCCTTTTATACTTAAGCGCTACGTACATAATTGGTATCCTCTTCGCATTCCTTGGAATGAAGCTAGGCGGAATATGAAAAAAAGCGACTCTATTGAGTCGCTTTCTTTCATAAGAAATATGTCCCGCCATATGGAATAGAAAATAAACCAGCTGGATGTACATCGTAATGTACAATTTGCATCGGAAGCTGTGAATACGGCATATACTGACTTTGCATCATTTGTGCAAAATATGCTTGTTGTTGCATTTGAATAGCTTGATTCATAGCATGAATTGTTCCCTGTGCCCCAGCCAGCGTAATAGCTGCTCCTACTTGTCTTCCATTATAAAAATGATGGTTCATCATGATTCATCTCACTTATTCTTTTTCTTCCATATGGTATGTTTCTATTTCATAGTGAGTATTTTGTCCCTATTGGTAACCCCTATTTATTGCCCTTTTTCAGCTTTGAAGTAATAAATCCAAATAATAATACGCCAATACCACTAAGGAACAATACATAACTTATCGGTACTAGGAAAAAGAAAGGTTCTTCAAGGAATCCATCCGCTCCTACTTTACTGTTTGAAGCATGTATAGTTAAAGAAATAATCGCTAAAATCATGAAAGAAATAGCTACTACGTATTTATTTTTCATTTCACATTCTCCTCTACTCATGTAATTCTCCTTAGATTCTTAACATCATATTATCCAAAAAACCATTAACAGTCAATAATTATTTATCGTTTAACAATAAATAATTATTGACTAGAATAATAACAAAAAGGTTTACGAAGCATATTAAATCACTTCGCAAACCCTCTGTATTATAAATATTTACACTTCAAACCTCTTGCTTAATACAATATACATTGCGCAAAATAGCACGAATATCCCAGCATAAATTAACAAAATCTCTACACTAAACATATCCGACAATGGCCCAAATATTATCATTCCTAGAGGAAGCGCGCATGAATTCGCAATTTGTACAAGACTGAACATCCGTCCGTGCATTGATGGTTCTACTTTTTCCTGCAATAACACAGTAACTGGTGTATTGAAGCACGGCATCGTTATACCAATTAAAAAATTAAATACTAAATACATAATAAATATCGGTGCTATTCCGAGTCCAATCATAAGCAGTCCATATAATGCACAAGCTAGCGCTGTTGTATGCATACGATTACGAAAACCACCCCACGCGGCAATCAATACGCCACCAGCTGCCGCACCAGCACTAAAGGTCATCTCACTAGCAGTAAGTCTCCACATTTCGGCCCCGAAAGAACGAGTTACCATTAAAGGTGTTAAAAAAGCAGCTGGACTTATTAAAATCATGATGATAATCAATAAAACGATTAGCCTTTTAATAAATACATTTTCTTTTAAATAAGAGAATCCTTCTTTAATTCCTTGTAGATTAGATTTTTGCTTATTCTCTGCATTCACATGTCCCTCTACTTGAATGATAAGCATAATACTAATTCCAATCATAGCCGTAATAACATCAATAAAAAATGTTGTTTCAATGCTGGCAATAGAAAGAATCGCCGCACTTGCTGCTGGAGAAAGAAACATAATTAAAGATGTAATACTGCTATTTATTCCATTTACTTTCATAAGATACTCTTTCGGAACGATTTGCGGAATTAATGCATTCACAGCTGGCGTTTGTACTCCTGTTCCAGCTGAACGAATGAGTAACACAATAAAAAGTAACCAAATACTTTTATATCCTGTTAAAAATAAAATTGCTAAAACTAACGTCGCAATCGCTATAATTCCATCCGATAACATAATCATCTTTTTACGGTCATAACGATCAATCCAAACACCTGCAAACAAAGATATCGCAATTTGTGGTAGAAAACCGCAAACAGTTGAAATAGTCAACATCACTCCTGATGATGTTGTAAGGGTGATATACCATATAATCGCGTATTGTACGAGAGAGGAACCGAACAACGAAATAGTTTGAGCGGTCAAAAATAATATAATTTTCGTTTTCCAATTGTTTTCACTCATATGTTTCACACCCCCTTAACTAATCCCGTCTCTATATGAAAGATACTATCTGCCCAATCAAGATAAAAACTCGCTTCGTGAGATACGAGTATAATGCTGCCCTTAAACTTAATTAACGCCTTTTGCAAAGCTTCCTTCGCTTCTGCATCTAAATGATTTGTCGGCTCA
Source organism: Bacillus cereus group sp. MYBK108-1 (assembly GCF_051917185.1). Lineage (NCBI taxonomy): Bacteria > Bacillati > Bacillota > Bacilli > Caryophanales > Bacillaceae > Bacillus > Bacillus cereus group sp. MYBK108-1. The sequence continues at coordinate 44,068 of NZ_JBQAHZ010000026.1, read as the reverse complement.
TCTAAAATTAATAAGTTACAAGGTGATAATAATAATCCGCACAGTTTCACCTTCGATTGTTCACCACCACTTAACGTACGAATTTCTTGCGAAACGTGCGTATCCTTCACTCCACACGCAGCTAAATGATGGCGTATTTCCTTCATATTCAGTTTAGGAAACTGTTCTGAAATAATTTGAAGCGGCGTTAAAGAATCATTGCTCCAATTTAAATCTTGCTCATAATATCCAATCTTTATTTGCTCTGAAAAGTGAAACTCTCCAGAAATACTATCAATATTTCCAACGATTGTTTTTAATAAAGTAGATTTTCCTACTCCATTGAAACCTGTAATAACAAGTTTTTGCCTACCCATTACTGAAAAATTCAACTTTGGTAAGAGAGCGAAGTCGTAACCAACTTCAAGGTTATTTACTTCAAGAACTGTCTGAACTGAAATGGGAAGTTCCTGAAAATGAATAGACGGTTTATGAGTAAAACTTGGTGGCGCAATTCTTTCCATACGCTGTAATTGTTTTCGACGACCTTGCGCTATTTTTGAATTCACCCCAGCAATATTTCTACGAATATACTCTTCCGTTTTTTCAATTTTCTTTTGCTGTGCATAATATTGGCGAATATAATCTTTTCGCAAATGCTCCTTCTGCCTTACAAAATCTGAGTATTTGCCGTAATACTTCTTAACTGTCCCGAACTCTACATCACATATGCAAGAAGTTACCTTTTCCAGAAAATCAAAATCATGTGATATGACAATAAACGCTCCTTCAAAATTCATTAAATAATTAGCAAGCCACTCCACATGCTCCTTATCGAGAAAATTCGTCGGTTCATCTAGCAATAAAATATTAGGCTCTTCTAATAAGAGCTTCGCTAAAATTACCTTTGCACGCTGCCCTCCGCTTAATTCACCAATCACACGATTCATCCCAATCACATCAATACCTAAACCGGCTGCCACCTTATTCGTAATACTATCTACTGAATAAAAATCATGAGCCTCGAGCAGTCCTTGAATTTCTGCCGCTTTCAATAGTTGATTTTCATCTCCAGTCATCGCACTTTCTTCATATAACTTGTTCATTCTCTTTTCCATTTCATACAAATCATAAAAGGCTCTCTTTAAATATTGTGAAATGGTGTAACCCTCATCAATTTCTGCGTATTGATCAAGATGTCCAATTTGAATATTAGGTTGCCACTTTATGTCTCCCTTATCAGGAATAATTTCCCCCACCAATATTTTCATTAATGTGCTTTTTCCTGCACCATTCTGTCCAACAATTCCCATATGCTCCCCTTTATGCAAATCAAAAGAAGCATTTTCGTATAATACTTTATCTATAAAACTATGTGATAAACTTTCCACTTTAAGTAAACTCATTTTTATTCCTCTTTTCCTGAAATTAAAAAAAGCAGAGAGATAGCGTCATTCGACACTAGCCCTCTGCTTCGTGGTTTTTCCTATACTACTCCAATTTATAGTAAAGACTCATCGGAATAATATACACAAAGGGCCATAGACAAAGCATTGTCTATGGCCCCTTAATCTATTTTATACACCAGCTGAAAAACCATAACAAAATAAGCATAGATAAACTATACTTTTTTAGAAAAGTTATTCAGCCGATGAATATAGGGGATTTATGCCCTTTGATTAAGCTCCGTACAACGCTTCACCGTATACATTTGTGCGGAGCAAAGTTTTCTAATGAGTTTTACAAATTTTATATAAAGCATATTATGCACCTTCCTTAATACTTAAAAAGGATTTTAGCATACGGTTTTACGAAGCGTCAACATTACTTCCGAATCTTTCAACTACTTGTTTTCAAAATATTGCTTCTGAAACATACACATTCTTATCGCATTATGATAGTTACCATCAACGAAAAACTCATCGATAAGCTCACCTTCTACCATAAACCCAACTTTTTTATAAACATGTACTGCCTTTTCATTTTCCTTATCCACAACTAAATAAATTTTATGCATATTTAGTACGGAAAAAGCGTAATCCATCGCTAAACGCGTCGCATCCACTGCATAACCATATCCTTGATAATTCGGATCAATAATGATTTGGAATTCTGTTCTACGGTGAATATAATCGATTTCTACTAACTCAACTAATCCAACCATTTCATTGTCTTTCTCAACGATAAATCGGCGTTCGCTTTGATCATGTATATGTTTATCATATAAGTCTTGCAGCTCCACAAATGCCTCATACGGCTCTTCAAACCAATACGACATAATATGCGCATTATTATTCAGTTCGTGTACAAACTTTAAATCTTCTCGTTCTAATGGACGTAACTTCAATTCCTGATTCATTTCTATAACCTCCAAGTAAAAGAAACCTCTTCACTTAATTTCTCAATTTTTTTCGATTTCAAACGCCCTAATTTCATTGTAAACTTTCAAGCAACTTGAAGGTCAAGATGTAAAAAAGTAGTGCAAACTTACGTCTGCACTACTACTCTTTTCTCAAATCTCTCATATTCGATATGTATAAAGCAATAACTAAAACAAGAATTGCTCCTGCGTATAATAACGTCTCCATCGGTTCCTCATGAGACACAATAATCAATCGAATTAAGGCCGTAATTCCGATATAAATAAAATAACGTAACGGGAAATGATAGTTCGATTTAAAATACTTAATAATTAATGCAATGAACTCGAAGTATAAGAAATAGACGATGATACTTTCAACCAATTTATAAGACGTATACTCTTTTGCCGAAAAAATATACTGCACAAACGTAATTGTCTCATTCACTAAGAAAATCGATAACACAATGGATAATATAATTAAAGCTATATTTAATATCCATTGCAAAACACTAGCTATAACATGATCGATATTAAATGACTTCATTTTCTCTTTAGACTCCCCTTCGTATAAGTACTTATTTATTATAGCAAAATTACGATTGGAAAGAAGTTAAATCATATATTCGTCCTTTGTTGTTGCCAGTGTAGGGGAGATTTAGTGTGTGGAGAATTCTGTTTACAACCATACCCGACGAAACATGGAGAAACTCTTTCAAATTACCGTTCGTACATGTCGTACTAATGAGCAATGCATAATCTCGTATAGCATCCTCATGTGCCACTTTTGAAAAATCTTTACAACTTGTACAACGCCAGCCCTTCTTCACTTTAACCATTGGAATAACTAAGCATTTCTCACATTGTACTCCATTTAACAACTCCTCTTTTTCTATTTTATATTGCTCAAGTATATTTTGTTGAAGTGGAGAATGATCCGTTAGTATTTGATGAATGAGCCTATCTACATTATCTATAACTTTTCTCTTATATTTACTTTCAAACCACTTTATTTTATGAGGTAAATTTGCACTATGAATAATTGTATGAAGAAGATTGTCATCTGAAGATTTTATAATGGTACGAGGCGAGCTAATAACAACGAGGGACTCGATTGGAAGACTAGAGGAAAATCCATGTAAGCTTAACCATTTCTTTAATTGTATTTCTTGCCTTTTTATTTGTAAAACCGGATCTGGAAATCCCTCTGAATTTCCTTCTGTTATTCGGATAAGTTGATTAAACTTTGCATCAAACATTAATGTACCTGCTATATTTTTTATCTCAAGAAAAAGAAGAAACTTTGTGGAAATGATAATAGTATCAATTTGAAAGTATTGATCATGATTAGATAAGCGAACATCATGTAAAACACTATACTCTTTCTCAGAAATAAAACTAAGTGGATAATCAATTGCTTGCTCCCCTTTATACCCCGCCATGTGTTTTGCCAAGTTTTCTCCAATTAAATTTCGTTTTGGATGATGTACAGGTAACCTTCTAAGCAGTGCTTCTAACTGTCTTATATAAATCGGCATTTTTCTTTCTTTCACAATCACCTCAAACACCCCTTTACAAATATATCAACGATTTTTCCAATATATCTATCACAACTCACAATATATCAACGATTTTTTCAATATATCTATCATAACTCACAATATATCAACGATTTTTCCAATATATCGATTGGTCGACAATATCTGACACTACCTCACTCCAATCACTCACAGCATATCCTAGAAAAACACCTTCAGCAAAAACTTAAAATCGTATTTCCTCATAAAAAAACCATAACCCGCTCCTCCAGCAAAGTTATGGTTTTTAACCCTGCAATGCCACTCTATCTATAACTTTGCCGTGAAGTCCACAAAATCCATTTGTACTTATAGCAACTTTCACTTTTTTCACACTGAAACTATATACCCCAAAATCGTTTCACAACGTTATTACTTCCGCATAGCTACAATTTATATAATAACGGTACAGTACAAATAACGTGCTGAATCACTAAGTATGGGGGCATAACGATGAACGAAGCGTTGCTATTAGTAGACATACAAAATGATTACTTTGAAGGTGGCAATATGGAATTACATCAACCTGAAAAAGCCGCACAAAAAGCGAAAGAAGTTTTGAAAGCATTTCGTGAAAAACATAAAACAGTTATTCACGTACAACATATTGCGAACAATGAAGGGGCTACTTTCTTCTTACCCGATACAGTAGGTGTTCAAATTTATGATGATGTACAACCGATTGCTAACGAAAGAATCCTACAAAAACACCACCCCTACAGTTTTTCTCAAAAGTTTTGCACTACAATCGATTAGCTATATTAGCAATTACATTATTATTAGCGGCTTTCCTTCTTCTTTACAATGTATTTTTTGGATTACTCGTAGGCACTACAGCAAGCTAGCGATTTTTTATAAATATGAACAAATTTTAGGAATTAGTTTATCTTTTTTTAATGTTTTATTTAGAGGCAGTTTATAGTCAGGTATTAACATAAGAAACGTAGCAACTAAGTTCATATATGACGCACTGCTACCATAATCGCTAACCGTACTACTTGAAATCATAAAATAAGGAGACGATAAAACATGAACAAAAAAGCAAAAGCACTTTCATCCGTACTGCTCGGATTCACATTAGCATTAACAGGGTGTGCTGGTACTAAAGCTGAAGAAAATCATGGAAAACAAAAACAAGAACAAGTTGCTAAAGAAACAAAAAAGGAAAATAAATTAACTAAAGGGCAAAAAATGGCTAATATTCTTAGCGAGACAAATTGGCAAGGTACACGAGTGTATGACAAAGATAAGAATGACTTAACAAAAGAGAATGCAAACTTCATTGGTCTTGCAAAATATGATGCGAAGTCAGGCAGATATGAATTTTTTGATGCTAAAACAGGTGCAAGTCGTGGCGATAAAGGCACTTTCTTTGTCACAAATGATGGGAAGAAGAGAATATTAATTTCAGAATCAATGAAGTATCAAGCTGTCGTTGACATGACAAAACTAAATAAAAATGTATTTACTTATAAACGAATGGGTAAAGACGCTAACGGTAAAGATGTAGAAGTTTTCGTTGAACATGTCCCATATAAAGAAAAAGAACTTTCTTTCACTGATCCGGACAAGCAGCTGAACACGACTACAGGAGATATTGTTAAAAACGTTGATGGAGATAAAATTTTAGGCGGTACCCTTTGGCACGGAACAAAAGTAGTAGATGAAGCTGGTAACGATGTAACACAGTTTAATTCGAATTTTATAAGTTTAGCAAAATTTGATGACAAATCTAATAAATATGAGTTTTTCAATAGCGAAACAGGTCAAAGCCGCGGTGATTATGGCTACTTCGATGTTGTACACGAAAATAAAATAAGAGCCCATGTTTCAATTGGAAATAACAAATACGGTGCTGCTCTTGAACTTACTGAACTAAATAAGAATAAATTTACGTATAAAAGAACTGGTAAAGATCAAGCAGGTAAAGATATCACCATATTCGTTGAACATGAACCTTATAAAGGTGATATGAAGCCACAATTTAGTTTTTAAATACGTTTGATTAAAGATCCTGTACTGAGTTGCAGGATCTTTCTTATTAAGCAAGAGAACGAAAAGACGAAAAACATGTAGCTTTTCGTCTTCACAATATTCCCACCTTATAGTTGATGATTTACAAAACCTAAAAACATACCGATACAAAATAAAATTTGTGACTAAGTAAAAAAGCGCCCTACTTATAGGGCGCTTTTTTTATACTTAATGACTAATACTAGCTGTTGGGTATAATGTTGTTCCTCCAATTGAAACTTTTATTTCATTTGTTAATGGAACATTTTGTTCATTAATAATTGTTCTCCACCATTCCCATGCAAGACCTGTACATTCTCTTGCAACAATTTTTATATTTTTTGAGTTCGGTGGAAGTGGGATAACTGTAGAGTAATGAGCCGTTTTGTCTTTTCCGCTACCATCCCATATTTTATGTGTTAGTACTTCGTTCCCATTTTGGTCAAATGTGAATTCATCCCAAGATACATCAAATTGAGCAACGTAAGCACCGTAATGATCAAGTGTCATTTTAGCACTTGAATATTCTGTAGTTGTCGTCTCAATATAATCTGTATTGTTATGAACAGCAGCAGTTGCATTATCTTTTAAGAAAGTACTTGTATATGAAATTGGGTATGCTGGATTTTTAAGACTTAATTCAGCATTATCTTTAATAATATTTCGGATTTCATTGAAATCTTTAGTAACAACCTTGTTATGCTCTTTCGCATCTCCGCCTAATACTACAGCAGTAAAGGTACTTTCTTCAAAAATATCTTTATACTGTCCACTTGTTTCAACACTGTTATCCTTAAGTAAGGCTTTAAAAGCAGCTTGTACATCTTTGCTCTTAGATGTTGTTTCTAATTTTACATAAATCGTTCTACCATAAGCTACATTTGAAACCATAACAGGTGGAGCCGAATTACTTACGCCTTTTCGAGTTAACTCATCAAAAGTAACGCTATTATCAAAAAGGTCGGATGGATTGTTAGGTAGTTCAGCACTTACCGTATAAAATATTTGCTTATACGCCGCTACCATCACTTTTTTCTCTCCATTTGCAACCGCATTAAAATCAATGTTTAGACTGTTATCAAGATATTTAGCGTTAACATTAAGAGCGCTTGCGATTTGCGATTTACTATAAACCATGGATTCCGTATACTGCATTCTTGCAGGCAACGTATGTGTTGTAGAATACTTTTCATTCCAAGTAGATACTAAATCGTCTACTGCTCCAGCTACATTACCATATGTCGGATTTTGGACAGTGATTGTATTTTCTTTTCTCATGCCCGGTAAGTCTATACTAATATTCAAAGGCTTTCTCTTAGCCACTAATAAACTCGGTTGATTGTCTGCAAAAGCTTTATTTGCAAGTTGTACAGCTCCTGGATACGTGCGATTCACTACAGAATCAATAATTGAAATATCGACTGGTGACGTTGTAAGTGATTTTTTTTCGCGTTCTACTACTACAAATTTACCATTTGAATTGATACTTTCTTTCGGAACAAAACTCTCTACTTTATCACCATTTACAGCTAAAACCTCTTGATTATTATATTTAAGATTTGCTATACCAGTATCAATGCCACTAGCATTTTTGGTTACATCAGTTGCATTACTTGCTTGTGTTTCTGCGAAGGAAATAGATGAATAATTAATAGTGCATAGACTAACTAATAAACATGCAAGGAACTTTCTTCTTTTAGTGTTTTTCTTAATATTCAGAAAAATCACCCCGTTCTTTTTTTAGTAAAATATAATAATGATTGCTAACTAATAAATTTACATAAATGCTTTTAAAAGTTCTTGAATTAACGGGATTACGCCACCTACAAATTTTAAAACTGCCATTGCGATTTCCATATTATTTCCTCCTTTTTATTGCTACGAAATTTTGATTTATCTTTATGCCCTCATTATAGTGACCCCTTACACTTTTATCAATACACTCTGATATGCAATATTACATATAAAAAAACAAGCTGAATTCTTTTGAAAAATTATACAGAGATATTTTTTCCACTTGGTACATACTTGAAAAGGTGAAGCATTCTTTTGCATTTTATGAGTAATCACATAAAAAAAGCTGCTGCCTATAAAATACAGACAGCAACTTCAACTAGAGTGTCTTGCATAATCTACGCAAGACATTTTATAACTAATAAACTGCGATCGGCCCATAAGGACCATTAATAATCTCTATTTTTGTTTCAAAAATATCTGTCAAAAGTGTTGGGTCCATAACTTCTTCTACTGTTCCAAAAGCAGCAATTTGTCCATCTTTCATAGCACAAATTTTATCCGAATATTTAGCTGCAAAATTTATGTCATGCATAACAGTCAAAATTGTTCGTCCAAATTCATTAGCTGCACGTCTCAAATGCTCCATCATTTGAACAGAACGAGCAACATCAAGGTTGTTCAAAGGTTCGTCCAAAAGTACATATTCCGTCTCTTGGCACAATACCATTGCTACATATGCCCTTTGTCTTTGACCACCAGAAAGCTCATCTAAATATCTATTCTCTAAACTAGTTAAATCTAAGAAATCGATATATTTAGAGATGATAGCCTCATCTTCTTTAGTCAATCTTCCCTTTGAATAAGGAAAGCGCCCAAATCCAACTAGTTGTCTCACAGTAAGCCTAGTTACAAAATGATTTTCTTGTCGCAATATAGTCAAAACTTTTGCTAAGTCTTTTGATTTGGATTCAGAAACATCCATATTTGCTACCTGAATTTGACCTTCATCCATATCTAAAAGTCTGCCAATCATCAAAAGTGTCGTTGACTTTCCAGCGCCATTTGGTCCAATTAAAGAAGTAAAGCCTGCTTTTGGTATTTCAATATCCAAAGGTCCTATTTTTACCTTATCAGTATAGAACTTTTTAACATTATCAATTTTTATCATAAAGCCCTCTTCCTTAAAACTATAGTTAAGAATATGATTCCACCGAATAATTCAATAATAACTGAAACTACACCTTGAGCATGGAATACATGATACATTAAAAAGTATGCGCTCGTCATTATTAAAAATCCTATAGCAAAAGCCATCGGAAAAATATATCTATGATCATAAGTTGACGCTGCCTGATAACTCAAAGTTGCCACTAAAAAGCCGTAGAAAGTAAGTGGCCCAATTAGAGCTGTTGAAATGGACATTAAAATAGCTACTAATACAAGCGTATAAATTACACTAGGTTGGTATTTAACTCCAAAAGAAGTAGCAACATCTTTTCCTAGTGACAAAACATTCAAATTCTTAGAATGAGCAAAAATTAATACCGCTACAATTATGATCATAGGAATTACAATAGGAAAATATGCAGGATCTGCATGATTAACAGAACCAAATAATCTTGCTTGTAAGATATCAAATTCTGAAGGCGCAAGTAGTTTTCTCATGAAAGTTGACACAGAATTTAGCCCGGTACCAATAATAATTCCAACTAAAAGCATAAGTTGTAAATTCCCGTATTTACCGGAAAGTAACCATCCATAAAGTATCAAACTCATGAAGACCATAACAACAACTTGGAATAAAAATGATCCAATTCCATTAAAATTTATTAACGCACTAGCACCAAAGAAGAATACTGTACTCGTTTGAATTGCTGAATAAAGTGATTCGAAACCTAAAAGCGATGGAGTAATAATTTTATTATTCGTAATAGATTGGAAAGCAACTGTCGACAAGCTATGGCAAACTGCAGCGATAATCATTGCAACAATAGCTACTATCCTTCTCTTAACGACTGGGATAAAAGAAGGTGAATCTATCGGAACTGGATTGTTATAAACTAAAAGTCCATATGAAGAAAGAAGACCTAAAGCAATCAATGTTATCAGTAAAATCCAATAACGTCTTGCTTCCTTCTTAGACCGAAAAGCGCTAGCTGATCTACTTTCATTATGAAGGCTAGAATCGATTTCGACATTTTCTTTTTTTCTATATTCTAATGTGATCATCGTAGCCTCCTTGGTTTTCTTTGTCTCAATAAAATAGTAATAAACACGACTGCTCCCACTGTTGCAAGTATTAAAGAAACAGGTAATTCAAAAGGCTGTATAATTGTTCGAGAAATGATGTCACAGGCAGTTATTGATCCCATTCCGATCACACAAACCCAAGGTAAATTACTCCTAAGATCATCACCTCTAAACATTGAAACGATATTTGGCACAATTAATCCTAAGAAAGGTAAGTGTCCAATAACAGCTGCAACAATTCCAACTGCAACAGAGATAAGAGCAGTCCCAAAAAGAACAATTCTATTGTAATTAACTCCAAGACTTGTTGCGACATCTTCTCCTAGTCCAGCTAAAGTCAATCTATTAGCATACATAAAAATAAGAAAAGTAATGATAACAATCAGCCATAAATATTCATATCTTCCCACCTGAATGTTAGCAAATGAACCTACAAACCAAGTTTCAATACTTTGCGTCTTTTGAAAAAGGAGTCCTAAAAAAGTAGACACTGCAGAAATTACTGCTCCAAGCATCAATCCAATAATCGGAACAATTAAAGACGAACGAAGCTTAACTCTTCTTAAAAATAGAAAGAAAATCATAGTTCCTATAAAAGAAAAAATGATTGCACCAGTCATTCTTTGAACTAAAGTCGGGGCAGGAAATAATAAATACACAAAAAGCAGGCCTAAGCCTGACCATTCAATAGTCCCCGTTGTAGTAGGTTCAACAAAGCGATTCTGTGTAATGAGTTGCATTACGAGCCCTGCCATCGCCATCGCAGCTCCAGTAAGCATTAATGCAGCTGTTCTCGGAACACGAGTTATGAAAAACATCTCTGTCCCGTCCTCTTGTCCACGTATATCATAAACTCCAGTAAACAGTGATATAATCCCTAAAGTTATAACAACTATAACTGCTATTATAAAAGGTTTTGTCCATATTTTATTTTGATTATAAAACTGGGGTTGAGAAATATTCTCAACCCTAGAAATCATATTTTTTGACACTGTTTCGTACCCCTTTACACTACTTAGCTAAAGTTTTTGCCATATTTCCAAATAACTCTATATAAGTTTGAATTGATTCATTTGTGTAAGTATCTTCTGGTGCATAAATAACTTGTTTTTTAGAAACAGCAGTTGTGTTTTGAAGAGCAGGTGATTTAGAAATAACATCCTTAGCAGGTGTTGACTTAGCTGCATCAGATGTTGCAGCATCACGATCTAATACGAAAATCCAATCAGGATTTGTTTGTGCAATAGCTTCAACAGAAACGTCATCACCTTTATGACCTGCAGTAGAATTTGAAACTTCTAACGCTGGAGTCCAACCGAAAATTTCATACATTGGTCCCCAAACACGACCAGAATGTGGAGCAGCAAAACCAATATTACCACCAGTAACGATAACACTCATAACTTTATCTTTTCCGTTATAAGCAGATTTTGCTTTTTCAATAGATTTATCAAAATCAGCTACTAATTGTTTAGCTTCTTTATCTTTATTAAAGATTTTTCCTAAAGTAACTGTAGAATCTTTAAGTCCTTTTACTAAGTTTTCGCCAGGCTTAGTAGCTTTCTCAGAAACATCAAAATTAAGATCAATAACTGCTGCATTTGGTACTAATTTTTTGATTTCTTCGTAATGGTCAGCAAATCTTTGACCAACAATTACAAGTTCAGGATTTGCCGCTGCAATAATTTCTAGATTTGGTTCACGGTGATTCCCAATATTTTGAACTTTTTCATCCTTTTTATATGCTGAATCAGCAGGCATGATATCCTTTGGAGCAGCCGCTAATTTAATTCCCCAATCAGATAAAGTTTCAAACGTTCTGTTATCCAAAGCAACTACATTCTTTGGGTTTACAGGGACTTTAACAGTTCCATGAGCATCAGTGATTTCAACCGTTTTTGGCTTATCACTACCATTATCTTTATTATTAGCCTTCGAAGTTTCTTTACTTGAATCTGAGCAAGCTACTAACATTAAAGTGAAAATTGCTAGAATACTCACTAATTTTAAAAGCATAGATTTTTTCATATGTATACTCCTTATAGTGTGATTTATTTCGAAAATGATGACATCCATAGATTGAATTAGAAGGTAACTTTTATTCAATCGAATCGCTATTGATAATCATTTTCATTTGAACATCCTGTTAATTAGTATAGTCATTAATTCTGTGAAAATCTTGTGAATGGTGTGAATTCATAAAATCAGGCATAGAAAGTAATATGTGAAGTTGGGTGTATTGATTAACCTTTATTCTTCAGAGCGTGTCGATTTTTTTCGAGTAGAAACTTTCAGTAGATCTGGTCTCAACTCGTCCCCTCCACACTATCCAAAAGATGCTCATTAATAGCTAATGTTTTCATAATCCATTGCCTGATAGAAATATTCTTTTTACAGTTTTCATCTATTAATATTTCTCAGAAACTATTTGATTATCACATTTAATAAAAAAACGAGTAAAACTGAATGAAATAGTTTTACTCTTTTTCTATTACCTTATTTTATCATTCAATCATTGAATAGCCTCTGCCGTGTATCGTTTGAATATATCTCTCTTTCTTCTCGCACTTTAACTTTTTTCTTACATACCCAATATATAAGTCTACTACATTTGGATTTACTACTATATTATATCCCCATACTTGATTCAAAAGCATTTCACGGCTCAATATTGTGTTTTTATTCTTGATTAAAAATACAAGTAAATCGTACTCCCGCTTAGTAAGCGAGAGGTTTTTGCCACCTTTTTTCACAATATTGCTAGATGCATCAACAAAGAGATCTTTAAACTGAAAAAAGTTTATCTCCTTTTGCTGGTTACAATCACTTCTCCTTAAAATTGCTTGAACTCTTGCTACTAATTCTTCTTTCGCAAATGGTTTTCTTATATAATCATCTGCTCCTGCTTGTAACCCTGCTACGCAATCCTTACTAGAAATATTGTCAGTCACAATAATGATCGGTGTCGTTTTAACAAGTCGTATTTGTCTGCAAATTTCTGGTCCAGATATACTTAATGAATCCCAATCCAATATGATAATATCCCAATCTTGTTCATATATTATATTTAAACCTTCGTTTTCATTGTGAAGTTTTAAAATGAAGTAACCTTCTTGCGTTAAACCGCTTACGATTTTCTTTGCTGAAGACCGTTCATTTTTAATCACCAACACCTGCTTCACCGATGGTTCACCTCTACTTCAATATAAATTATTTAGATAAAAAAATTATCCCGAAAAAATAATTTAAGATTTATAAATTTAAAACCCCTAAATAATCCATTAAAACAGTTTATTAGGAGAACTCTATATAATCTTACAATAGGTATGGATAAAAACACAAAACATATGAAGATTCGAATAAAGTGAAAAAATAATAAGAACTCAACAATTGGGCGTTTACTAGCAGCTATATTATCTACCTGCTTATCGTCAATAACCATTTCTTCATTTTCTATTTCAGGGATATCGTCCCATCAACTTCAGCATTCTATAAAACCACAAACAAAAAGAACCATAACCTTGCCAACCTGGCAAAGTTATGGTTCATATCATACAAAATAAAAAAACCACCAAATATGTATTGGTGGAGACGGTGGGAGTCGAACCCACGTCCAAAAATATCGGCACTTAAGCTTCTACGAGTGTAGTCGATATATTAGCATTTCGCGAACTCTTCGGCCTATCGACAGGCTTCCAAGTTGCTAGTCTGGTTGTTCTCTTCCTTTGTCCTCAGACGGCGAACTCCGGCGTAGTCCACTTAGTTTGAGTCCCTTACCCTACCACATGGACGATGGAGGGAGGAACCTTTAGTGCAATTAAGCAGCTAAAGAAAGATTGTTTTGTTTGCCAATTATAGGCTTTGACGTTTTAACGAGGCCGATCCCCTCGACTCGCAACCTAAGCTCGAACTATCCCTGTCGAATCCGTAACGTCCCCATGATAAAAATGGAGCATACGAAGAAAATATCGTGATAGCTACTAAGAGCTGTTTTTCAATGTGCAACAACCTTACATAAGTTATTATAACATACGCGCTCCATTTTACAAATGTAAATATCTGTATTACATCTTTTGGCGATCACGGAACGCGCGTGCAATTTCACGTTTAGCTTCTTTCTCTTTTAAATCGTGACGTTTATCATATTGCTTCTTACCTTTTGCTAAACCAAGTGCCATCTTTGCAAATCCATTTTTCAAATAAATTCTAAGTGGAACTAATGCGTAACCTGTTTCTTTCGCAGCGCCCGCTAGTTTATCAATTTCTTTTTTATGCAGAAGTAATTTTCTCGTACGAAGTGGATCATGGTTGAAACGATTCCCTTGTTCGTACGTATTAATGTGCATATTATGAACCCATACTTCACCATTATGTACACGTGCAAACGCATCTTTCAAGTTTACGCGTCCAGCGCGAATCGACTTAATTTCCGTTCCTTGAAGGACAAGCCCTGCTTCGTATGTTTCTTCGATGAAATAATCATGAAATGCTTTTTTGTTCTGTGCAATAACCTTACCTGTACCCTTTGGCATATAACGTCCCTCCTCTATTTTTACTATTGTAACAAATGTTAATAAAAAGCGAAAGTGGCTCGCTCTCAAGCCACCAAGAAAAAAGAAAAAGCCCCGCTTTTCATCAAAGCGAAGCCACTCTTTTCTTACTTACGCTTTTTCTTTTTCTTCTTGAATCCTGGTACGTTTTCGAAGAATGCTTTTTTCTTCTTACCGTTACCATCTTTTTTTCCCGGCTGGCTAGCAGATGCAGATGCAGATCCTCTTCCTTTTCCTTTACCACCACGGTCAAATTTTCTACCTGTGCCACGTTCACCGCCGCGCTCATTACTGCGCTCGCTACGTCCACCGCGTTTCTTTCTGCCTGTTCTTGGCTGCTCGATAACGACTGGACGATCTTTGAACTTACGGCGAGGTGTGCCTTTCATGCCAACGATTTCAAAGTCGATTGCACGCTCGTCTTTGTTTACGTTAATAACGCGAATTGTAATTTCGTCACCGATGCGGAATACGTTTCCTGTACGTTCTCCGATCATAGCGAAATGTTGCTCGTCATAACGGTAGTAATCATCCGTTAAATAACTAACGTGTACAAGACCTTCAATTGTATTTGGAAGCTCTACGAATAAACCGAAGTTTGTTACAGAGCTAATCATACCGTCATACTCTTCACCGATCTTATCAACCATATACTCTGCTTTTTTCATCTCATCTGTTTCACGCTCTGCTTCAACAGCACGACGTTCCATATTAGAAGAATGCTCTGCAATCTCAGGTAATTTTTCACGCCATTTTGCTTGCGTTTCGTTGTCGACTTTACCGTTAATAATGTATTCACGAATTAATCTATGAACGATTGTATCTGGGTAACGACGAATTGGTGATGTGAAATGTGTGTAGAACTCAGTTGATAAACCGAAATGTCCTAAACTATCCGCATCGTAACGAGCTTGCTTCATAGAACGAAGCATAACTGTTGAAATAACTACTTCTTCTGGCTGTCCTTGAACCATTTCAAGAATTTGTTGTAGCGCGCGAGGATGCACTTCATTCGCACGTCCTTTTACTGCATATCCGAAGTTCGTTACAAACTCGAAGAAACGCTCAAGCTTATCTTCTTTCGGATCTTCATGGACACGGTACATGAATGGTACGTTCATCCAGTGGAAGTGCTCTGCTACTGTTTCATTCGCAACAAGCATAAATTCTTCAATTAACTTCTCTGATACAGAACGATCGCGCATGACAACGTCTGTCGGTTTTCCTTCTTCATCCACTAATACTTTCGCTTCTTTAAAGTCAAAGTCAATTGCACCACGGCGCATACGTTTTTCACGTAAAATTTGTGCCAATTGGCCCATCTCTTTAAACATCGGTACTAATGGCTCATAACGCTTAATTAACTCTTCGTCCTCATCTTCTAAAATGCTTCTTACGTCAGCATACGTCATACGCTCTGTTGTTTTAATCACACTTTGGAAAATCTCGTGTTTAACAACATCACCTAAGTTGTTGATTTCCATTTCACAAGATAATGTCAGACGGTCTACTTTCGGATTTAATGAACAAATACCGTTAGATAGACGATGTGGAATCATCGGAATTACACGGTCAACAAGATACACACTCGTCGCTCTTTCCGCTGCTTCAACATCAATTGGAGAGCCTTCTTGAACGTAATGACTTACATCCGCAATGTGAACGCCTAGCTTGTAGTTACCGTTCTCAAGCTTCGTTACTGTAACAGCATCATCTAAATCTTTTGCGTCTGCACCGTCAATCGTTACGATCATTTGGTCACGTAGATCACGGCGATCTTTTAAATCTTCTTCTGAAATCGTTTCTGGTACACTGTTTGCATGTTCCATCACTTCTTCAGGGAACGCTAAAGGCAAGTGATGTTTATGAATGACAGATAAAATATCTACTCCTGGATCATTTTTATGACCTAGAATTTGAATAACTTCACCTTCTGCACTTAAACGATTCTCTGGATAGCTCGTAATTTTCACAACTACTTTATGACCTTCTACAGCGCCCATAGATGCACTTTTCAATACGAAAATGTCACTTGTCCAGCGCTTATTGTCAGGTATAACGAACCCAAAGTTTTTCGATTCTGTATATGTACCAACTAACTCTTTCGTTCCGCGTTCTAAAATGCGTACAATTGAACCTTCTTGACGCGAACCACTCGATTGGGAACTAAGGCGTGCTAATACGGTATCGCCATGAAGCGCACCGTTTAATTCTGTAGGCGGTATGAAAAGGTCATCGTCTCCCGTTTTCTTCTCATCTGGTACAACGAATGCAAAACCACGTGCATGTCCAATTAACTTACCGCGTATTAAATTCATCTTTTCAGGAAGACCGTAACGGTTGCTACGAGTACGAATAACAAGTCCCTTCTCTTCCATCGTTACAAGTGCCTTTACGAAATCTTTAAAGCCCTCAGAACCTTCAATTCCAAATGCCTCTTCTAACTCTTGTATCGTTAGCGGTTTATACGCTTCTTCTCTCATAAATAATAACAACTTATCAATATGTTCTTGTATGATTTCTTCCAAGCAAAAATACCTCCTTTAAAACCTTATATTATTTAGTGTATCCGAAAGATAGAGGATGTATAAAGTGAAACTTCAATACTCCCCTTATGATTTTTACAGTTTTCACAAAAAATTCCTTATGAAAAAAAGAGGCAACTAGATCTTACCAATCTAGTTGCTCCAAGAAGTTATATACATCCTCATGTAGCTCGTCACGTTGTTTATCAAGTGTAATGACATGCGTAGAGTCTTCGTACCATTTAATGTCTTTTAACGTAGATTCTACACCGTTATAAATAATGTTAGCACTATCTGTATTAATCATTTCGTCATGACGTGCTTGTACAACAAATGTTGGCGCATAAATCATATCCACATTGTTACGTACGTCAGCAATTAATTGTTGTAATGCTTTTAATGTATTCATCGGTGTCTTTTGGAATTCCAACATTTCTTGTTCAATTTGTTCTGGTGATTTTTGCTCACGTTTTTTATATTCGCGGGCATATGCCAATATACCTTGGTACATCGTTTCTTCGCTCTTAATATACATAGGTGCACACATTGGTACTACACCTAAAACCGGTACTGTATAACCCAATTTTAAAGAAAATACGCCGCCAAGTGACAATCCAACAACAGCAATTTTCTCAAAACCTTTATCTTTTAAAAGCTGATATGCCTCCGTTACGTCTTGCCACCAATCTTCAGGACCTGTATGAACAAGCTCTTCTGGTGGTACACCGTGCCCTTTATAAATTGGTGCATGACAAGTATAGCCTTTCTTTTCTAAGAAACGCCCTAACATACGTACATCAGCTGAGTTCCCTGTGAATCCATGTAGTAATAAAACAGCGCGGTCTCCACCCTCAAATGTAAATGGTTTCGGAGATGCTAATTTCATCATGTATTTCTCCTCTTTCTCTTCTGTAATCTAGTCGTATTCTTTCTATATCTAGTGTACCATATTTGTATTTCTATAATCTAATTAGAAACATCTTTCAAATAGCAAAACAAAAAAAGAAGAACCATTAGTACCATTCACTAACGCTTCTTCTTTCAATTCTATAAGTTCAAGTACGTAACACCAATTGTTAATGCGAAGAACAATACAGCTAAAACAATTGTAATGCGGTTTAATACCGCTTCAATTCCACGTGCTTTTTGCTTACCAAATAATTGCTCTGCACCGCCTGAAATTGCACCTGAAAGGCCTGAGCTATTACTAGACTGCATAAGTACCATAACAATCATTAAAATCGATACAATAATAAGTAAAACTGATAATAACGTATGCACTTGGCGTACCTCCTACAAAGATTCAGTTATTGTAACTGTAGCATAAATTCTATAGAAAAGCGAGAGCTATAGAGGCGCTCTCGCTTTTCTTCTATTACATAAACATCATCGCAAATAACGGTCCAAGTAAACATGTCAAAATTGCTGTTAATGTCATTGTTACCGATCCAATAACACCTTCATGTTCGTTATTTTTCATCGCTCTCATAACACCCATAATATGAGAAGCACATCCAAATCCGATACCTTTACCAACTGAGTTTGTAACACGACTCCATTTTAATAAAAGGGGTCCTGTAATCGTTCCAGTAATACCTGCGATAACAACGAAAGCTGCTGTTAAGGAAGGTACACCACCGACTTGCTCTGAAACACTCATCGCAACTGGCATTGTCACCGATTTTGGTAAAGACGATAAGATTAAGCTTTTATCCGTTCCCATAAGTGAAGCAATCGCAAAATCACTAGCGATTGCAACTGTTGTACCTACTAATACGCCACCAGCAATCGGTACAACATATTTTTGCAGAACATGACGTTGTTTATAAAGAGGAATTGCAAATGCTACAACACCGGGTCCAAGTAACTTTGCAATCCAGCCACCACCACTTTCCATATAATGTTGATATGGTATATCAAGCACGATAAATAAGAAAGCCATTAATCCAGTTGCTACAAGCATTGGAATGGTGAATGGTGTTGGAAATAATTTATAGATTTTTTTAGATAATTGATATAATAGCACCGTAAAAAGAACCCAACCGACTCCGATTAATATTTGGCTCATCGCGACTCTCTTTCCTTCCTATTCGCAAGATATTGTCCTGTATGTCCTGCGACAATAATAATTAAAAATGTACTCGCTACAACTGTAATGAAAAGAGAAATTCCTTTACTCATAAAAAAAGCACCGTAATTCATTAGGCCAAGCGTTGGCGGAATTAATAAAAACGGCATAATAGCAACGAGTGTTTCTGCTCCTAAATCGAACCATTTCACTGGAAGAACTTTTAGGCTAAGTAAAACAAGTAAGAGGAACATTCCAATCAAACTTCCTGGGATCGGAATATTTAACATTTCTTGTACCCAAGTTCCAACCATATAAAAAACGTAAAGAGCAGCAATTTGGACAAGAATCTTTGTAAATTTCATGTTCATCATCCCTCATGTTTATACGATCTTCTGTTAATATCTTTATCATAGTATAAATTGTAAAAAGCTGCAATTTATCAACTTGACAACAAAAACAGCCTATGTTATACGCTTACAACCTTGATATGACTGCATTTCTAAACGAAAATTACGTCAAAAACCTTGACCTAATATAAAAAGTTTTTATTTTCTGAATTTAAAAGACTATTATTTCAATAAAATAATCTTTTTATTCTTAAACTTACATATATATAAAGTAAAACTTTAATCAATGAGATTCCCCTCATCCTTATTGATTATTAGCCCTCACCAAGCTGGTTTGTACGGGATAAACAAGATAGGTGGTGAACATATGCCCAAAAAAGTTCTCATTTTTTGTGATCCTGGGATTGATGATACGATGGCTCTCCTCTTAGCATTCTTTATCGATGAAATAGAAATTGTCGGTATCGTTGCTGATTACGGCAATGTTCCAAAAAAAATGGCCGTAGAAAATGCTCATTTTTTTAATAACGAAACAAAGAATAGAAATATCAAGATATTCGGTGGTTCAGAACGTCCCCTTACTGGTGCCCCACCTGCGTTTTTTACGGATGTACATGGGAAACAGGGGCTCGGTCCAATTATTCCAAAGGTGAATGTGACTAACGGAGAAATGGAGAATTTTTTTGAAGTCATTCCTCTTATTGAACAGTATAAAGATGAATTAATCATTGTAAGTTTAGGAAGACTTACCTCCCTAGCAATTTTATTCATCGTATGTAAACAGTTAATGAAGCAAGTTAAATCTTACTACGTAATGGGCGGTGCCTTTTTACATCCTGGTAATGTTACCCCTATTTCCGAAGCAAACTTTTATGGCGATCCTACTGCCGCTAATATAGTCCTTCAATCCACAGCTAGCATGTACATATACCCATTAAACGTCACTCAATACTCCATCATTACACCAGAAATGGCAGAATACATTGAGGCAAAAGGAAAAGCTCCACTTGTCAAACCGTTATTTGATCATTATTACTACGGATATTATAAAGACGCCCTACCACATTTAAAGGGGAGCCCCTTCCATGACACAATACCAATACTCGCTTTACTTGATAACTCTATGTTTACCTATCACAAATCACCTATCGTTGTCATGACAGAATCTTATGCACAGGGGGCAAGCATTGGAGAATTTCGCTCTTTAGGAGAATCTAAACCATTTATTGATTGGCCGAGTCATCAAATAGCAATTGATTTTGATTATAACCGCTTCTTCAAACATTTCATGTCACTTATGACGGGTGAACAATTTTAGCATAAAAAAACAGACCGTGATTTCTCACGGTCTGTCGTTTATTTTCTACAATTATCGTTTGATGTTATAGAAAGATTTTACACCATCGTAAACAGCTACTTCGCCTAGCTCGTCTTCGATACGTAATAATTGGTTGTACTTAGCAATACGGTCAGTACGGCTCATAGAACCAGTTTTGATTTGTCCAGCGTTAGTTGCAACTGCGATGTCAGCGATTGTAGCATCTTCAGTTTCACCAGAACGGTGAGATACAACTGCTGTGTAACCAGCACGTTTAGCCATTTCGATAGCTTCGAAAGTCTCAGTTAAAGTACCGATTTGGTTAACTTTAATTAAGATTGAGTTAGAGATACCTTTTTCGATACCTTCAGCAAGTTTTTGAGTGTTAGTTACGAATAAATCGTCACCAACTAATTGTACTTTATCACCGATACGCTCAGTTAATAATTTGTGACCATCCCAGTCGTTTTCGTCTAAACCATCTTCGATAGAGATGATTGGGAAGTCTTTGCAAAGCTCTTCATAGAAATCAACCATTTCTGCAGAAGTTAAGCCAGTACGGCCTTCGCCTGCAAGGTCATATTTACCAGTTTCTTTGTTGTAGAACTCAGAAGAAGCAACGTCCATTCCTAAGAATACGTTCTCGCCAGCTTTGTAACCAGCTTTTTCGATAGCTTCGATGATTACTTCTAGAGCTTCACGGTTAGAACCAAGGTTTGGAGCGAATCCACCTTCGTCACCTACTGCAGTGTTAAGACCTTTGTCATGTAATACAGCTTTAAGTGCATGGAATACTTCAGCACCCATACGGATTGATTCTTTGAATGTTGGAGCACCAACTGGTAAGATCATGAACTCTTGGAAGTCAACGTTGTTATCAGCGTGAGAACCACCGTTGATGATGTTCATCATTGGAGTTGGTAATTGTTTTGCATTGAATCCACCAAGGTAACGGTATAATGGAAGACCTACGAAGTCAGCTGCTGCGTGAGCTACTGCCATAGATACACCAAGGATAGCGTTAGCGCCTAGTTTACCTTTGTTTGGAGTGCCATCTAATTCGATCATAGCACGGTCAATACCAGCTTGGTCAGTTACATCGAAACCAGCGATTTCTGGAGCGATAATTTCGTTAACGTTGTTTACTGCGTTAACAACACCTTTACCAAGGTAACGAGATTTGTCACCGTCACGTAATTCTACTGCTTCGTGCTCACCAGTAGATGCACCACTTGGTACGATAGCGCGTCCGAAAGCGCCGCTTTCTGTGTAAACTTCTACTTCTACAGTTGGGTTACCACGAGAGTCAAGGACTTCGCGAGCATAAACATCAATAATTGTTGACATAATAAATTCTCTCCTTTTTATATAAGCAAATTATTTAATAATTGTTTTACCTGTCATTTCTTTCGGTTGCTCAACACCAAGAAGTGTAAGCATTGTTGGAGCGATATCACCTAAGATACCATCTTCACGTAATTCTACGTCGTTCTTAGTAACAATGAAAGGAACCGGGTTAGTTGTATGAGCTGTCATTGGCTCTCCTTCAGAAGTTAATTCTTCATCCGCATTACCATGGTCAGCAGTAATAAGTGCTACACCATCTTTTGCAAGAATCGCTTCTACAACTTTTCCTAAACATTCGTCAGTTGCTTCTACTGCTTTAATTGTTGGTTCCATCATCCCAGAATGGCCAACCATATCACAGTTCGCAAAGTTAAGAATGATAACATCATGTTTATCATTTTCGATTTCATTTACTAAAGCGTCCGTTACTTCGTAAATGCTCATTTCAGGTTTCAAGTCATACGTTGCAACCTTTGGTGAGTTAATTAAGATACGCTCTTCTCCTGGGAATTCAGCCTCACGACCACCGCTAAAGAAGAATGTAACGTGCGGATACTTTTCAGTTTCCGCGATGCGAAGTTGCTTTAATCCCGCTTGCGCAACAACTTCACCTAAAGTGTTATCAAGGTTCATTGGCTTGAATGCCACGTAACCATCTACAGTTTCACTGAAGTGTGTCATACATACGAATTCTGGAATGTGAGGTACTTTTTCACCACGATCGAACTCACGGAAGTCTTCGTTTGTAAATACACGAGCAATTTGAATTGCACGGTCTGGACGGAAGTTATAGAAGATAACTGCATCATCATCATTGATTGTTGCAACTGGCGTGTTATCTTCGTTAACAATTACAGACGGCAATACGAATTCATCATAGATACCGTTCGCATAAGAGTCTTCTACACACTCTTCTGCTGATTTATAAGTAGGGCCTTCACCATTCACCATAGCACGGTAACATTTTTCTACGCGATCCCAACGCTTGTCACGGTCCATGGAGTAATAACGACCAGAGATAGTCGCGAATTGTCCTACTCCTGTTTCTTTAATTACTTCATTTGTTGCATCGATATAGCTTTTTGCTGTTTTTGGTCCAACATCGCGGCCATCTAAGAATGCATGAATGTATACTTTCTCAACGCCTTCTTTAGCTGCTAAGCGAAGAAGAGCAAACATGTGATTCATGTGACTGTGCACACCACCGTCAGAAAGTAAACCGAATAAATGAAGTGCAGTACCTTTTTCTTTTACGCTTTTAATTGCACTTTGGAACGTTTCGTTCTTATCGAACTCACCTTCACGAATTGCAACGTTAACGCGTGTTAAGCTTTGATATACAATGCGGCCAGCACCGATATTTAAGTGACCAACCTCAGAGTTACCCATTTGACCTTCTGGAAGACCTACTGCCTCGCCACAAGCTGTAAGCGTTGTGTGAGGGAATTTGTTCCAGTAACCATCAAAATTAGGTTTCTTAGCTTGTGCTACAGCATTCCCGTAAGTTTCTTCACGAAGTCCGAAACCGTCAAGAATGATTAAAGCTGTTGGCTTTCTCATTTTACCGCCCCCAGAAGACCTAAGAACGAAGCTGGCTCTAAGCTAGCACCGCCAACTAAAGCGCCGTCGATGTCAGATTGTGCCATATACTCTTTAATGTTTTCTGGTTTTACGCTACCGCCGTATTGGATACGAACAGCTTCTGCAGCTTCTGGAGAAACAGCTTCTGCAACAACTTTACGGATGTGCGCACATACTTCGTTTGCATCTGCAGAAGAAGAAGATTTACCTGTACCGATAGCCCAGATTGGCTCATAAGCGATAACAGTTGCTTTAACTTGCTCTTCTGTTAAACCTGCAAGTGCTTTTGTCACTTGACCTGCTACTAGATCAAATGTTTTTCCGCTTTCGCGCTCTTCTAAAGTCTCACCACAACATACGATTGGTGTTAAACCATGTTCAAATGCTGCGATAGTCTTTTTGTTTACTGACTCATCTGTTTCAGCAAACATTTCACGACGCTCAGAGTGGCCAAGTACTACATAGCCAACTTTTAAGTCGCTAAGTGCTACTGGGCTAATTTCGCCAGTGAATGCACCATTTTTTTCGAAGTGCATGTTTTGTGCACCTACTTGTAAGTCAGTTCCTTCAGTTGCTGCTACAAGGCGCTCTAAGAATAGAGCTGGAGAGCAAACTACTGCATCAACAGCTGAAGCTGCTGGGATTTGACCTTTAACTTCCTCTACGAAGCTAACTGCTTCTGATAGAGTTTTATTCATTTTCCAGTTACCTGCGATAATTGGTTTACGCATGCTTTGCACCGTCCTTTTTCTTTGGCTGCTACTTATTTGTCGTTAAGACAAACTACACCTGGAAGCTCTTTACCTTCCATGAATTCTAATGACGCACCGCCGCCAGTAGAAATGTGGCTCATTTTATCAGCCATACCGAATTTTTCAACAGCTGCTGCAGAGTCACCACCGCCGATAACAGAGTATGTATCTTCTGCATCTGCTAATGCTTGTCCTACTGCTTTTGTACCTTCTGCGAATGGAGTCATTTCGAATACACCCATTGGTCCATTCCATACAACAAGCTTAGAATTTTTAATTACATCTGCATAAATTTCACGTGTTTTAGGACCGATGTCCACGCCTTCCCAGTTAGAAGGGATAGAGTCGATACCAACGATTTTAGTTGTTGCAGTTTCAGAGAATTCCTCAGTGATTACAACATCAACTGGCATGTAGAAGTTTACGCCTTTTTCTTTTGCAAGTTGCATAAATTCTTTAGCTAGTTCGATCTTGTCGTCTTCACATAGAGATAGACCAATTTCATGACCTAAAGCTTTAACGAATGTGTAAGCAAGTCCACCACCGATGATTAAGTTATCTACTTTGTCTAATAGATGACGAATTACACCGATTTTATCTTTTACTTTCGCACCACCGATAATAGCTGTAAATGGACGTTCTGGGTTAGAAAGTGCTTTACCAAGTACATCTAACTCTTTTTCCATTAATAGACCAGATACTGCTGGTAGGTAGTCTGCGATACCTGCTGTAGAAGCGTGAGCACGGTGAGCTGCACCGAATGCATCGTTTACGAAGATGTCAGCAAGTGCTGCAAATTCTTTCGCAAGTTCTGCATCGTTCTTTTCTTCGCCCGCATAGAAACGTACGTTTTCAAGAACTAATACGTCGCCTTCGTTCATTGCTGCAACCATTTCTTGTGCAACTGGTCCGAACGCTTCGTCCGCTTTTTTAACGTCTTTACCAAGAAGCTCGCCTAAACGTGCTGCTACTGGAGTTAAACGCATTTCTTCTACTACTTGACCTTTTGGACGGCCTAAGTGACTTGCTAAAATAACTTTCGCACCTTGCTCTACTAAATATTGAATTGTAGGAAGAGCTGCACGGATACGAGTTTCATCTGTAATTTTGCCTTCTTTCATAGGTACGTTGAAATCAACGCGGCAAAATACACGCTTACCTTTTAAATCTACGTCACGAATTGATTTTTTGTTCATTGGATTTCCCTCCGACTACTAGTTAGGATTGACAAAACCCACTCAAAAGCTTAACACATTTGCTTTTAAAACGAAAGAAGAGAGAGAGGGAACAAACCCTCTCCCTCGTTTTGTCATTGATAACTTATATAATTAAGAATTAAAGACCTTTTGAAGTCATGTAAGCTGCTAGGTCTACTACGCGGTTAGAGTAACCAGTTTCGTTATCGTACCAAGAAAGTACTTTAACCATGTTACCTTCCATTACCATTGTAGATAATGCATCGATTGTAGAAGAAGCTGTACATCCGTTATAGTCGATAGATACTAATGGCTCTTCGCTGTATCCAAGGATACCTTTTAATTCGCCTTCAGCTGCTGCTTTGAATGCTGCATTTACTTCTTCAACTGTTACTTCTTTGTCAAGTTCAACAACTAGGTCAACTAGAGAAACGTTAGCAGTTGGAACACGTACAGCGCCACCGTTTAATTTGCCTTTAAGTTCTGGTAATACTAATGCTACAGCTTTAGCTGCACCAGTAGATGTTGGGATCATGTTTTCAGCTGCTGCACGAGCACGACGTAAATCTTTGTGTGGTAAGTCTAAGATTTGTTGGTCGTTAGTGTAAGAGTGAATTGTTGTCATCATTCCGCGTTTTACGCCGAATTTTTCGTTTAATACTTTAGCGAATGGAGCTAGACAGTTTGTAGTACAAGAAGCGTTAGATACTACGTTGTGGTTAGCTGCATCGTATTGTTCGTGGTTAACACCCATAACTACAGTGATATCTTCGTCAGAAGCTGGAGCTGAGATGATAACTTTCTTAACTGATCCACCTAAGTGTTTCTCAGCGTCTGATTTTTTAGTGAAACGGCCAGTAGATTCTACTACTACTTCTACTCCGTAGTCGCTCCATGGTAATTGAGCTGGGTCACGCTCAGCGATAACTTTAATTTCTTTACCGTTAACAACGATGCTGTTTTCGTTAGCAGATACTTCTGCATTTAAAGTTCCGTGAACTGTGTCATATTTTAAAAGGTGAGCTAATGTTTTAGCATCTGTTAAGTCGTTGATTGCTACTACTTCTACCTCAGAGTTGTTAAGAGCTGCGCGGAATACGTTACGTCCGATACGTCCAAATCCATTAATACCAATTTTAGTCATTTGAATTTCCTCCTTGGGGGATTATATTAAAGGGTAAAACCCTTTGTTAACTGTTTTGCTGCACCTTCATCTGTAATTAGAATTGAAGTGTGCCCTTGTTTAATTACAGCCTGTATTGCTTTTGCCTTTGAAGAACCTCCAGCGACTGCAACAACGTGAGATACATTTTGTAAATCCTCTAGTTGCATACCAACTGTTCTTACTTTATGAACAACATTTCCTTCTTCATTAAAGTAGTAACCGAAAGCTTCGCCAACTGCTTCGCTTGCCTGAATCTTTAACCAATCTGCTTCTGAAGTACTTCTGCGACGTGCCATTGTTAACGCATCACCTATTCCATGAATGACGATATTGGAAGATCGAATCAACTCAAGAACTTCTTTCACGGAAGGCTCTGTCACAATAGACGCATATGCTTCGCTACTAACATGGTCTGGAACATACAATAAGCGATAATTACTCATCGTATTTTGTGCCATCTTGGCACAAATGGTATTGGCTTCTAATTCGACGCCTTCTCCAATTCCACCACGTGCTGGGACAAATAGCATATGTAAATCTTTGCAATCAAGTTGCATCATGTCCGCAGCAGCAGCTAGCGTAGTTCCTCCAGCCACAGCAACGATATTATTCGCTGTCAGACGGTCTTTTATACAAGTCACACAAGCACGGCCCATCTCCAGTTTGACCCAAGGTGATTCATCACTATCACCAGGGACAACGAAAACTTCATCCAAGTCTAATGTTTCCTTAAGTTGCTTTTCTAAAACCTTTAACCCGGAAATTTCTTTCATAAAGTCTTCCAAAGCAAGAACTAAAGCTGTTCCTTCTTCTGTCAAAGTCATTCCAGAAGAAGCGACGTGAACTAAGTTTTGTTCTTTCAAAACTTGAACTTCACTTCGCAATACTCGTTCTGTCATACCGAGACTTGCTGATAAGTTTCTTCTTCCAATCGGCTGCATGAGCCTAATGTATTGAAGAATTTGCATTCTCGTTTGCATAACAGGTAGCAGATCAGGTAATAATTTTTTTGTGTTCTGAATCCATGAGCGCATATCTTTTCTCCTCACTACATCGGTTCATTTTTCCTTCGTGGTCACTTTACGTCCCGTAGTGACATTTTGTGTCCCACATAGGTTAAAAAAATAATCCCTGCTACGTGTATTATTGTAACAGGAGATAGAAACTTATTCAACTCTTAACTGCATTCTTTATATAGTTTATTATGACACCTTTGTGAATGTTACCATATTCTACTTGTTTTCCGTCCATTTCTACAACCGGAATCATTAAGTGATATTTTTCTAAAAGGTCATTATCTTCATATATATCTATTTCCTCGATTTGAAAAGAATATTCACATTGTACTTCCTTTAAAACTTGTTTCGCCTTCACGCAAAGGCCACAATCTTTTTTAGTATACAGTACAACTTTCATCTTCTTCACCTATCCGATCGTTTTTCGTAATGACGAAGCTGGGATATGCATTTGTTCTCTATACTTCGCCACTGTTCTTCGAGAAATAACAATTTCATGCTCTTCTTCTAATAATTTTGAAATCTTTTGATCTGAAAGTGGCTTTTTCTTATCCTCTGCCCCAATTAGCGTTTGAATAAATTGTTTTACACGTTTTGTAGAAACTGCTTCATCTTCAGTCGTCGAAACGGCATTGCTAAAGAACGATTTCATCTCAAATAAACCGTGTGGTGTTTGAACATATTTATTTCGCGTCGCACGACTAATTGTCGATTCATGCACACTTAACTCTTCCGCTACCTCTTTTAAAGCGAGAGGTCTTAAATACTCTGGACCTTTCCAGAAGAAATCACGTTGTTTTTCCATAATAATAGTCATTACTTGCAGCAATGTCTGTTTTCTCTGCTTCAAACTACGCATAATCCACTGCACATGCTGATACTTTTCTGATACGTAAGATGCTACTTCACTTTCACTATTATTAAGAAGCGCACTATATTCAGAGTGAATTTCAATTCTCGGCATATTTCTCTCATTCATTTGTAAAATGAGGCGATCGCCATCTTTTTTCACCGCCATATCAGGTACAATGTAAAGTGGTTTATCTGAAGAAAACGCAAGACCAGGTTTTGGTTGTAATGACGTTATACAATTTACCGCACTCTGCAATTCCTCATTACTACACTTCAACACTTGAACGAGCTTTCGCCAATCTTTCTTCACAAAATAAGCGAAATGATCTTCTACAACCTCTTCTGCTAATCCATTCCGTCTTTGTAAGCGCTTCAATTGCAAAGTTAAACATTCCTGAATATTACGCGCCCCTACCCCTGCTGGTTCCAGTGATTGGACAAGCTCTACAGAGCGGTCGACTACATGAATGGGCGCAGAAAGGAGCTCTGCTAACTCTTCATTCGTTTCTTGTAAATATCCATTTCCATCCATGTTCATAATAATGAAAGAAGCTACTTTTCGCTCTTCTTCATCTATTTTATAATACTGTATTTGATTTAATAAATGTTGCTGAATCGTTGTAGAATCCACACTGTAGATCTCCATCTGATTCTCGACTTGTTTGCTGGTACTTTTACTGTTGTTAGAGCTCTTTTTCTTCTCCCTCTCAAAACCACCTAACTCAATAAGGGGATTCTCTAACGATTGCTCATACAAAAACTCCGATAATTCTTGTACATTATACTGGAGCATTGTAATCGCTTGCCTTAACTCTTGTGTCATTGCCAAACGTAAGCTTTGTTCTTGTAAAAGACTTGCCTTCAAACTAATCTCCCCCTTGTTTCTATTGTACAATAAGTTTGGTAAAAGGAGAATCCTCACGCAGACACCCATTCCAAAATATTATTAATTTATATGTATTAATGAGATTTACAACTTACAACCTAAATTTGAATAATATTGAAAGAAAATAATAAACTCAATTATTTGTTACCACATACTAATAGTAACCCTTAATTTTATATATAACAACATTAAATTTATCTCTGTTCAATTCCAAAATAAAAAGAGCAGTTTAGGTATAGTGACACTTCACTATGCCTAACTACTCTTTTACGATACTTAATTAAGAAAGAAACCTCTTATTTAAAGCTAAGGAACTTTGATTCCTAATTACATAGGAATCATAGAGATAATCGTTCGATTCACTAGACGCTCCTTGAATTCCTCTCATCTCTTCCACAGACAACTCAACTATTTTTTTCACGCTTCTCTCGTTATTACTATCCATCATTTTTTGTTTTCTTTTCGAAAAAAATCCCATAATTTATTCCCCCCTGCAATTAATTATTTTTTAACAATTGAATGAATTTAAGGCTCTTACCACTTCTTAATACACCTTTCGGATAGACCTTCGCTGCAAACATAGCAATTAAGCTAATGCTAGCCAGTAATACAACCATAGATGTAATAATTTCTAAACTCCCAACGGATCCATTAATAATCCTAACTACCATACTAATTGGGGCTGTAAACGGAACATATGATGTCACCCTTGATACTAGCCCTTCAGGGTTATCAAGTACTACTAATAACTCCACCACTAAGCTTCCCATCAATATAAGAGTAATCGGCATCGTTGTTCCGGATAATTCTTCTGGCCTGCTTACCATAGAACCAAACACTGCGAAAAGTGCCGCATAAACGAAGTAACCGAGAACAAAATATAACAAGAAATATGCAGCATGCTCACCTGTAATCATATTTACATCAATATTCACTCCAAAAAACGAATCCGATACCTTAAAAATTCCAGATTTAATATATAGCGCCATACTAAGGAAGAAAATAAATAACTGTGTCAAACTAGCAAGACCGACTCCTAATATCTTCCCAAAGACCATGTGAACAGGCGACACCTTCGTTACCATCACTTCCATAACACGCGACGCCTTCTCTGACGCTACCGCTGTAGCAATCGCATTTCCATACGAAGTAATTGCTAAGTACATAATCGCCACTAATAAATACACCAGTAAGAATGAGCTTGTTTCTTCGTTATTTAAGTTTTGCTTTTTCGCTTGCACGTTCATCGTCAGTGATTTCACAGCCTCTTCTGATAACTGTTGTTTAACTACCGCACTTTGAAAATACTGATTTTGTACAAATACCTGCGCACTTTGAATCAACTTAGGATTATCCACCTTCATAAAGTAATCTAATACTGGTTCAGCACCCGCACCCTCTTTTAATATAAAGAGCGCTTCGACTTTCTTATCTAACAAATCTTGCTTATATTGATTTAATTTTGTTTTATCACCTAAAGACCAATCCCATTCTGGAAGAGCTTTACTAAGATTAGATTGATCCAAAGTAACATTAGGTGCTTCGGAAATAAATACAACTTTTGCTTTTTCTTTCTCTCCAGAAAACTTTTGTACTAAAGTTGGAAAGGAGAATAAGAATATCCCTCCCCCTATTAATAACAATGTCATCCCAATAAATATTTTCGTCCTCACACGATCCCAATACGTTTGCCCTAAAACAATCCAGAAATTCCTCATTACTTATGCACCCGCCTTTTCAACAAAGATTTGATGTAAAGAAGGTTCTTTAATAGAAACATCTCGGATATATTGTTTAGTTTTAATGTCTTCAAGCAGCGAAAATGCATCCTCTCCATCATTAACTTTAATCATGAACGTACGATTAACTTTTTCAAAATTGAAATTTTTCTTCTTAAGAATAGGTTCAATATCCCCTTCCGTTTGCAACGTCATATATTTGTATTGATAACTTTTCTTAATATCTGACAAGGCACCCGATAATACAAGTTGACCATTTTTCATAATACAAATTTCCTCACAGAACGTTTCTACACTGTCCATTTGATGACTACAGAAGATAATCGTTTTTCTTTGCGCGATTAACTCGAGCACAACATTTTTTAACATCTCTGCATTTACAGGATCCAATCCACTAAATGGTTCATCTAGTATGATGAATTCCGGATTATGCAATATCGCTGAAATCAATTGAATTTTTTGTTGATTTCCCTTTGACAATTCCTCTGTTTTCTTCTTTAAATGTGGTGTCATTTCTAATTTTTCTAGCCACTGTAACGCATGCCTTTTTGCAAGATTAGCTGGCATTCCTTCTAACTTGCCGAAATACACCAATTGCTCCACTACATTCATTTTCGGGTATAATCCACGCTCTTCTGGTAAATAGCCAATAGATAGGTCTTTCTTTGAAAAAGGGCGATTATTCCATAGAATTTGGCCGCTATCCGGTTTGATTAAATCTAAGATCATACGAATCGTTGTCGTCTTACCAGCACCATTTCGGCCCAGCATCCCTAAAATCCCACCTTCTTCTACACGTATATTTAAATCATTAACGGCTTTATATTCACCAAATGTTTTATTTAATCCTTGAATTTCAAATGCCATATATAACATCCCCTTTACTGTTTAATAAAGTAAATAACTGCCATTCCTAAAGCAATTCCGCCAATCATAAGTAAAAACTTTTTAAAATTCATCTTTATCTCTCCCATTTTTTGAAATTTGTATTTCGAAAATCAAGTGCACCCTTCGCATTTACAATACCTTTTCCAAAATATTTTTTTCCGTCATCTAATGCCGGTTTTGCCCCCTGATATAATCTTGTTTTAACAAATCCATTACTAGGCTTCAGCCTAAATTTTTCTTTATATTCCGCAATTACAAGTGCGGCTGTAGCAGAAACTTTAGGAACTGCTAGACTCGTTCCAATCATCAGCTCATACCCTCTATCAAACCCTAACCATTCACTTAGCTGGGATTGCGGAAGGTTTGTAGGATACGTGGTTAATACCATAGCTGTTTCATCTCCCACTTTTTCACTTTCCCACAAAGATCCATAATCTCCTGATGGAGCTGCAATATCAACATTGGTTCCATAATTAGAGTAATAAGCTAATCGATCATCTTTATTTGTTCCCGCAACAGTTACTACCCCCGGTAAACCTCCTGGCATATGAAGTTGTAAGTCGTTTTCATATCCTCTTTGCTTAGCTAATTGAAAAGGATTTGAAATATCGAATCCTTCTGTTCCAGAGGAAGCCACTAGCAAACTCCCTTTACTATTCGCATACTCTATTGCTCTTTTATAAGCTAAGTACACAGCTCCTTCTTCTGGATCTTTAATGGACTTGTATGTTCCTAAACTTAAATTAATAACATCCATACCATCATTTGCAGCCTCTACAATAGCTTTAATAATCCAACTTGAATCTGCAGAACTACCTTGAAATACTTTATATGGTACAATCCCAATTTTGGGCGCTACCCCCTTTATTTTCCCATCAGCAGCTATTAACCCCGCAATCATTGTTCCATGACCAATATTATCTTCAATTGATTCTACATTCGGAACTAAAATTTTCCCCTGACTAACTATATTTCCCTTTAACGCAGGATGATTTACATCAATCCCACTATCAATAACACCAATCTTTACACTATGATTTCCTTGTTCAATTTTATAGCTCTCCCCATTTTCTGTTACCTTATCGACATCCCATTTCCATTTGCTATAATCGGCCTCTTCTTGTTCTAATTGTGAAGGTGCGTATTTTATTTTATTTGAAGGATTCTTTACTATAGTGGGCGGCTTTAATTCCACTACATCCTCTCTACCTGCTTTTTCAATTATCCCTTTATAATTTTTTAATAAATGCTGCTTCGCTTCTTGTACTCTTTCTAAATTATCACCTTCAATATTCAGCATCTTAATTTCTTTTATTACTTCTAGCTTTAAATCGGGATATTTATCTCTAATTTCCTTTATCATCTCATCCGTATTTTCACCTTGCCTCAATGTAAACACATACGAATTTTCTTTAATTTGATTATGTTTCATTTCTTCAGCGCTTATCGTACTAACTCCAACTATAGGAAGGTTTAATAATAATCCCACAGTAATTCCAGCACCTATTTTCGCTATTGTGTTTCGATATTTAAGCCAATCTTTCACTTTTAATCCCTCCTTTTACTTCCTGAGCTTTTGACAATTGATAATAATATCCTTGCTTCTCAAGTAGCTCTGTATGTGATCCTATCTCTACAATTGCTCCCTTATCCATAACAATAATCTTATCTGCATTCTTAACCGTGCTTAATCTATGTGCAATGACAATCCTTGTACATAACATATCAGTTAAATTCTCATCAATAACTCTTTCAGACAATGTATCGAGTGCACTTGTCGCTTCATCCAATATTAAAATAGATGGGTTTGTTACCAATGCTCTAGCTAATATTAACCTTTGCCTTTGCCCACCAGAGAAGTTAACTCCAAATTCAGATACCATCGTTTGAAAATTTAATGGTAGCATCATAATATCTTCTAATATATTCGCTTGCTTCGATGCCTCAATTACTCCATTCGGAGGCACCCCTTTCCTTTGCGCAATGATATTTTCTCCTACCGTTTTGTTAAACAATCTCGCTTCTTGGAAAACAACGCCTATTGATTTCCTTAAAAATTTCAAATTTAACTTTTCGCTTTCAATCCCATCAAATCGGATTTTCCCATTCGTTGGTGTATATAGTCCGAGAAGCATTTTTACAATTGTACTTTTTCCAGACCCAGACGCCCCAACAATTGCGACCTTCTCACCAGCTTTGATTTTAAACGAAACATTCTGAATTGCATCTTCACTGAAATAATTGTGACGATAAGAAACATTGTCAAACTCAATATCACCATTCAGTTTCTTAATTCCTGAAAATTGATTGACCTCTCTCTCCGATCTCGCATGCATTACATCGTAAATCCGCTGAATATAGGAGCTAATATAAATCAATTCACCATAGCCACTCCCAATGGAGATAATCGGAGTTATAAACGAAATCGCTAACGCATTAAAGCCGAGTACACTTCCTAATGTCATATTTCCAGCTAGCACCTGTTGTCCACTGAACCAAAGCAGAAACAACGGTAAGATAAATTGAATAGAACCCGCTAATGTATTCATCAATGCCGTCCATATAGATCTCTTCTCTGCATGAATAAGCTGAGAACCAAAGCGTTCTTGCCATTCTTTATACACTTGCTTTTCCAATCCCATAACCTTCACGTCACTAATCCCATTAATACTCTCAGACAAAATCCTTTGAACTTGAGCTTGAGCCGAAACCTCTTTATCAGCTAACTTCTTAGAAACAGTCGTGCTCATGACAAGTAGGGCGAATATAACACTCCCAACTGCTAACACAACGAATCCTAATAAGGTCGAATAACGAAACATGAAGAATAAGTAAGTGAAAAGCAGAATTCCATCTATAAGAAAGGAAATTACCTTAGTAGATAATATTTGTCTAATATATACATTGGAATTTGCTCTAAATAACAGTTCTCCCATAGAGCGATTCTCAAAAAAGTTATAAGAAAGACTTAATAATTTTTCTATAAAACTTTGCATTAAAGACATATCAATTGCCGTTTGCAACTTCGCTATTAGGAAACCTCTTAACGAAGCAAATACTTGATAACTTATTAGCAATACTAAAATGCTGTAACCTATCATATTCATATAGCTCGGATCTCTCGGAATAATTACATGGTCAGTCATCCAACTTGTGACAAATGGAATCACCAGCGCAAAAGCCTGAATTATCAAAGAGGCTAATACAATTAAAGCTATTAATTTCTTTTTCCCTAACACAAACGATAAAAAGAATTGCAAATGAGAGACACCTTTTTGTTTTTGAAATGACTCATCTGGTTCTAGTGTTAATACAAATCCAGAATACTTTTCCTCCATTTCTTTTTTAGAGATTTTATTTCTTCCGTAAGCAGGGTCTATAACTATAGCCCCCTTTCTTGTCACTTTCTCTAGGACTACATAATGTTTATGTTCCCAATGGATAACTGCTGGTAATTTAACTTCACTTAAAGCTTCATATTCAGCTTTATATCCTTTTACTTGAAAACCATTTTTCCTAGCAATATGCATAAGCTGGTATAAAGATGTACCACCTTTCGGAACACCAAACTCTTCTCTTAATTCAGCTAACGAAACATGCTTTTCATAAAAACTAAAGACCATCGCCAATGAGGCTAATCCACATTCGCTATGTTCCATCTGTTCTATAAAGGGCACCTTTGCCATTTTATTCCCCCCTATCTCTTTAACTATTAATCATAGCAACACCCTCATGGTTACCATGATTAAAATTAAATTCAAATGTAATTAATCCTAAAAAATATGCAGCTATTCCAATTTGGACCCTTGAATGTATTTCTAACTTTCTTTTAATTGAGGCTACTAATTCCCCCACTCTCCTTCTACTAATAAATAACTCCCTTGCTATTTCAACATCCTTCAAACCTCGTGCAATCAACACAGCTACTTCTTTTTCTCGACCACTTAAAACTTTCTTCATCATTCTCCTCCTTTATTCTCAATCCATATTAGATTATTTTTTCTCGTTTATTAAACTGTGTTGTCTTAATCTGTACTCATATCATATCCTTCTTTTAAACGTTATTGTCCGCAATGCACGTTGTAGTTACCGCAAACAAATTAGCGGGATTCTCCGCAACATCTTCATAAAAAAAACATATCGCATTTGCGATATGCTTAATTGTGAAGATGTCCCTCTTATGTTACAATTGGAATATTCCGAATTTTTACAAAAGG
Organism: Bacillus cereus group sp. MYBK108-1; assembly: GCF_051917185.1. Taxonomy (NCBI): domain Bacteria; kingdom Bacillati; phylum Bacillota; class Bacilli; order Caryophanales; family Bacillaceae; genus Bacillus; species Bacillus cereus group sp. MYBK108-1. The sequence goes on along the minus strand of NZ_JBQAHZ010000026.1, from coordinate 7,703 downwards.
GGAGCTGCGAGTGATTTATTCATTACAAAATGAATTAATTTTGCGTGCAAAAAAACTGGTTTATGGACATTTTTTCGAATCTACATTACGTCAATGTTCTTCAGAATATATTGAATACAAATTCAATGATTCTACTCGTTTTGCTAACATCACTCTCGTACATTATGAAATATTTCAAGATAACCAAAATGAAGAGGAAAAACAATTACTGCTAACAATTATAGAATTACTTATGCTCGCTCTAGATATTATGGATGATATTCAAGACGAAGATTTCTTAGAAGGACCTTGGACAAAACATCCAATTGCCACAAATCTCAATATAATTATGGGATTTTTACTTATTTGTTTGCAAGAAGTTGACAAGGCTTCCCTTTCAATTCAAATGAAAAACTGGCTCAAAAATGAAATACACTCTTCTATTTTAAACTCTATTAATGGACAACAACTAGATCTTAAAAATGAAATCCATTCCGAGAAAGATTATATTGATATGGTAACTCACAAATCTGGATATCTAATTAAACTTGCATGCTTATTAGGAACAGGGAATATCAACCCTATCCAGCGTTCTTTAATTGAAAACTACGCACTATGTATAGGCGTTATTAATCAAATAAAAAACGACATGCGTGATATTATGCAATGGGATAAGAAAAATGATTTTCTTAATTTAAAGAAAACTTTACCAATACTATATTATTTAAATAGTAAAAATGATAACTTTATACTTATAAAAAAGTTCTTTAATCAAGAGATACAATATGATGAATTAAATAATCAAACATTAGATTCTTTAAAACACATATTACTGTACGGTGGATCAATGGAGTACTGCTCCGTTATGCAGAACCTATATGTATACAAATCAAAAGGATACATCGAACAACTTTCACTCAGTCAAGCAAATAAGGATAGGTTAATTGATACTCTAATTTAGTTTACTTCCATGTCTCAGCAGCTTTACTAAGTAAAGACGATTTATTTAAAGTACCTAAAATAATTTCTAATTCTTGTTTTGATATACCATCAATGGCTATTGTTCCTTGACTACACACATTTTTAAATTGAATATCTTCTAATATACGTTCAACTAATTCTCTAATCATATATCGTTCACCCCACCAATTTTTATAGTTTTATATTATTACATATTCTTTTGCTATTATCCGCAATCCTATTGCGGGATTCCGAAATTATATATGATAGTGAGGTAATTCTAGCAATGATTAAACAACGTCCAATTTATTTCGTAATTTCATTAATAATTTTTTACTTAATCATACAAAGTTACATCCTCTACAATTTTTATCAGCCTTACAGTGGCATTATCGCTTCTAAAGAAAAACATAATACATATACAATCAGTCAAATTGATACGTCGGGTTGGGCTGCAAAAACAGCCTTAAAAGCAGGTGATGAAATTTACAAAGTGGATGGGGCGAATCCTTATTTAGGGGTTTTCAAGCGATACCAAAATCAATTTTTAAATGCAACTGAAATTCAAACTATACAGAATGATAGGATTTCTACTTATAGCACAACAGCTACTTCAGACAACGAAGAGCTAATTATTACATTATATCTACCAATGATTTTTTCTCTGACCATTTTAAGCTTATGCTTTATTGTCTATAGAAATAAAGCTATAAGGCGAGAAGAGCGTTATTTTATGCTTTTTTTATTAGCAACCTCTATTAGCCTTTCCGCCTCTTCTATATCTAGTAAATCTGATTTTGGCGGACTCTTAATTATAAGTATCTCTTTTCAAAGTGTATCTTTATTTCTTACTTTATTTTTATATCAGCTGTTTAAGCGGAAGGAAATTATTATTATACATAAAAATGTGATTAGATTTCACATTTTTCTATACATGACCGTTATTACTACCGGCTTATTATCCGTTACCTTTCTTCCAAATTTGCAACAAGTCTCTGCTTACACAGATTTAGCTTATTTATGTTTTAGTATTCTTTTAAGTGTATATTTCCTTTTAAAAGGATACATAAAATATAGAAATACTTTACACAGGCCTTTTTTTAAATTTATGTTAGTTATCCAATGTATTTCTTTCGGGCCATTTATAATGCTATATGCTCTTCCAAGGATATTATTTAATGCAGCCATTATTAGGGCTGATATTGCAGCATTATTCCTATTTTGCATTCCAATTGGCTACTTTTATTTAATATTAACAAAGCAAATCTTTGATATTGATTTTATGTTTGATCGTGTTCGGTACTACTCTTTGCTTTCATTACTTCCAACTATCATTATTACATTAATTATAAGCTGGGGTATTAATCCTGATGAGCGATTCTTTATTAGACTCATGCAAAATTTCATTATCATTTTCCCTTTAAACATACTGTTTCTTGTAATAAAAGAACGATTAGATTTCACATTTCGCAATCAATTATTCAGAAGCAAAACCAATTTACATGTAAGTATTGATCAATTCGCACAACAACTTTCTTCCATTATGAAAGTAAAAGATTTAGAGAAAAAATTTATGAATGAAATTATCTCCCTACTAAAACCGTGTTTTATACAATTTATTGAGTTTGATACAAAACAAAATACATACAATTGTTATAAAAGTTACGGAGAAACAGAAAAATTTAATCTTTCGAAAAAGAAACAATGGGGAATGGAATCAGGGTATATAAATGATTTATTAGAAGATGACGGATGCATCGGTATTTATTTATATTCTACCCAAAACACAAAGCATTACATTTGGGTTGGAAATAAAACCAACAATATTAAATTTAATATCAATGAAAAAACTTGGTTTATTGCTATCGTAAAATATGTACGTCTAGTTTATGAAAACCTAAATTCAGTTAATCAAATCATTCAATCTTTAGAAAAAGAAAGCATAGCAAATAAAACACACTCAGCAACTCTTTCACGCCTACTATTTCAAATCTCAGAAACTGAAAGGCGTCGGCTTGCTGCGGATCTTCATGACGCTGCCCTGCAAGACCAAATTGTCTGGTATCGTAAACTAGAAACTGTATTAAAAGAACATACTGTACCAGGTGAATTGCAGGGACAATTAGAAAAAATAAAATTCGGTATGTTTGATGTTATTCAACAAATTCGTGACACTTGTAATGAATTAAAACCGGCTCTTCTATCTGAAATTGGTCTTATAGGTGCACTTAAAGAGCTATTAGCACAAATGCAACTACGTACTAATTTCCGAATTCAATTTGAATATGACTCAATACAGGAGAATCATTACGAATTTGATAAAATTTTATCTGTTTATCGTATTATCCAAGAATTATTAAACAATGCTGATAAGCACTCTAATGCAACCTTAATTAATATATTTTTATGGGAAGAAAATAATTGTATTTATCTAGATTATCGTGATAACGGCATCGGTTTTAATACCCAAGCCCCCTATTCTTCAAATAAACATATGGGTTTATCTGGAATCAAAGGGCGCGTTCAAGGAATAGGAGGCGAAATTCAGCTTATTTCAGAAATAGGAAATGGACTACAAGTAAATATTACTATACCGAGGTGAATAAAATGATACACGTTTTGATTGTAGACGATCACCAAATAGTGGGTGAAGGTACGAAAAATATGATCGAATTAGAAGAAGATATTCAAGCAACATACATTTTAAACGAACAGGAAGCAATTTCTCAAAGTTCAAAAACACCTTTTGATATATATCTTTTAGACATGAACATGCCTAATTATAGTGGACTTGATGTGGCTCAAAAACTTTTACACATACAACCAGATGCAAAAATTATTCTCTACACAGGCTTCGAATATTTATCACAATTTAATTTATTAATAGATTCTGGTATTAGCGGTATTGTTAGCAAATCAGCATCACAGCAAGAGTTATTAATGGCTATTCGGGCCGTCTTAAATGGGTATACTTTAATTCCAATTTCTTTATTGCGACAACTTCGAGTTGAAGATATGACTGTTGATAACTTAGATACGAAAAGAGCATCAAGCCATGTTACAATTACACAAAAAGAATTAGAAATTCTTGAATCCATTGCGAAAGGAAAAAGTAATAAACAAATTGCAGATGAATTATATATGAGTTCTAGGGCTGTTGAATATAATTTAACGAAACTGTTTAAAAAGTTCAAGGTGAGTTCTCGTTCTGAAGCATTAGCTGAAGCTGTTCGAAAAGGTATAATAAATGTAAATGTATAATAAAGACATTCTACCAAAAGGTAGAATGTCTTTTCATTTATCCTTTTACATTCTCTAATGTCATAACGGATGGAATTTCATTCGGCTGTAATAGTCTTAACAACTGCATACCAACTCCTGCTATCCCTACAAACATACCAAATGATTGAATATCATCTGGTGCATCACATTGATAACTACCAGTTTCTCTATAATTATTAATAACTTGTATGCCAATTTGTAACGCCTGTTCATACAATTCTTTATTACCATACAACTGTGAAACAGCCAATAGTAATTCCGTGTCCCCCATATTCCCATGACATAATGTATCATTATTTTTAAATCCATACTTTCGTACATTATCTACAGCCACTCGAATTTCTTCGTCCATTTCTACATCTTCTTCATAGCTTCTTACTAAAACTCTACTCAATCCTATTCCAGTGGAACCGTGGCACCATTGATGTAAGCACTTCTTCTCACTCTCTCTTGTGTCTTTCCACGCACTTTCTTCTTTTTCAAACAATGATCGATCATAAGCAAATGCTTTTTTAGCTAAATCAATATATTCTTGATTCCTATTCATAATCCCTGAACGCCATAAGCTCCAAGCGATACCACTCGTCCCATGAGAAAAACCGCCTAAATAACTGTTAGTATGTTTATTCTTCCACGCTACTCCACTTTCTAATATTGATACATTTTCCACCAAATGCTTACTGTACATATCAGCAAGATCTAAATAATCTTGATCCTTTGTCATTTCAAATAAATTAAGAGCCACTTGAATAACTCCTGCTGAGCCACTTAACAAATCAAACTCTTCTTCTTCTTTGAGCCTTTCTTTTAATTCTACTTTTATTTCTTCTAAAAAATCCTGATATTCTTTTCTAGGACTTATAGATTGAAAATGTGCTAATGGATATAACAATGAATATTTACCCAAGAAGGTCGATAGAAGCCCCTTCGCTTTCGATAAAGGGTTCATCGCTGACTTCAACGCCTTATGAGCAACCTCTAAATATTTTTCGTTTCCTGTAACCTTATTTAGATACAATAAGAATAGTGCTACGCCACCTAAACCGTCATATAAATTTTGCTTCATCGGGGCAACATACCACTTGTCGTGAATAACATTTGCTTGTAACCATGATGCTGTTGTTTTATCATCTGATAATACTACATTCTCTACTAAAGACTCTCCGATATTTATAGCTTCCTGCAAGATTGTCTCCTGATGATTTTCTAATAATTCACTTCTGTAATCCTCTTTTCTTCTCACTTTAATATCAACATCTCTATTTCCCTGTATTGCCAACTTCAGCCACCCTCGTTGCTTTTCCAATTCCTTATCATCAAAATGATAAATTCTATTATATACTTGCTCATAACCGCTCTCCTTAAAAAAGTCTTCCATCCTTTCACCTGTACTACTATATAGATCTCGTGAATCTGTAAAAGTCGTAAATATAGGAACATCCGCACGTAATAAGTCTTGAATCTCATGAATGACTAGCCCCTTATTTTCATATGGGTAATACCATACTCTTTCAAATAATTGTTCCAATAAAATTGAATCTCTCATATAGTCTGGATGTGTAGACTCTTGTAAGAAATTACAATATTGTTGAGTCGCCCTAGCAACAATGCGAATTTTATTTTCTCTAAATGTAATTAAAGGTCCTCTTTCTGATAAAATCTCTTCCTTATACTCAATAAAAAATTTACACATTTCCTGAAAACCATCAATAATAAAGGTTAAATAATCCTCTACATAAATTTCTTCTACTCCAAGTTTCGGTAGATTTTTAGCACTTTGACTTTTGGCTTCTTTCATAGTAAATTCCATTTCATCCTTACTATTTTGACTTAAGGCCAGCACCTTAAACGGCAAATCTTGCTCTTTTCCATTTAAAGCACTTAAATCTATACCTTTTCCATCGATGTTTTGAAACATAGCTTGCGGTAACAATCCAGATCCTATCACTGAGTCGCTTTGTTCATATTTCAATTTTACTTCCGCACTATCCGGAAAATTCAGTTTTGGATATTGATGAAAAATCGTCTCCGAATCAATAATGTATGGATACTCTCCATGAGCAATTATATTTTCAAAATGCAAATCAGCACCTTTTAACATATGCATTAAACCAATCAACTTACCAAAACGTAAATAGTAGCGCTCCACCTCTTCTTTAGAAGAGCACGGTTTATACAATATTTTTTCTTCCCATCCATATTCACCAAAGTCTAAAACTTTATATGATGGAAGTTGTATACTTCCACTTACCTCATTCATCCATTCTAAAAATGCATGGTACGATTTCGTAATTTCCATAGACTTTGGCTTGTATAAAATTTCTTTACCTGAAGAGAATACAAGCTGGACAACTGTTTTCCCTTCTTGATGTGTATCTCCTAATCCAACCTTAATTTCGCTTAATGATACATCCTGCAATTGAAATTCTTTTTGTAACTGTAGCCAATTTTCATTCAAACGAAATAGTAACATTTGAACATTTTGTATAAAATACTCTGTTCTCAAAATTAACCTTCGTGTTAATGTTGCGTATTCCTCATAGAACGCAATTAAATTCTCCTTATTTCTAGCTTTCTCTCTGACAAAGGAAAGAAATCGCTCTTCTGGAGTCTCTCCTACTAGTTCTTCCCTTAGTTTTGCAATATTAAATTCTAAGACTAGTGATCGCACCGCATTATTTAATAACTCTTCTACTAAAGATCGCACTAGCATTTCTTTAATCTCTTCATGCTCATAACGTATCTTATTTAATCTATATTTCAACGAACTATCTATCATTTCGGCTGCATAAAGTGCAAACGGCCTAACAAATTCTATAAACCCTAAATCTTCCTCTGCACTTAATGGCTTACTTTCACACAACTCTATTCCTATTTCTAACACGCGCAAATTCACATGTTCATTTAATTCATCTATATATAAATGCTCTTTTGATTCAGGGATTTTCTCAATTAAACTCGCAAAATCTTCTTTTGTCATTTCATTCATTTTTAATTTAAAATCAAAATCAGCTTTATTACTTCTAAACATTTTATCTATCCATTTATTTAATTGGGCTAAATTTAAATCCTCCGATAATAATAAATCTCTTCTACTCTTTAGCGTTTTATAACGCTCTTTCAAATTAAGACTCTTCGCAAATGCCTTTTCATTTATATATGAGTGAATTAACATAATAATTTAATCCCCTTCCTTATTTTAAAATCCATATTCCAATAAATTGGTCCCCTTCAGGGGAAACAGATTCCAACATTCGATTTTTCGCATTCGAATATTGGAATCTGTTTCATTCAAAAGGAGATGAATACCCCTTTCGAATGAAACCTATCTACTTACAAATTTTAATTGATGCCGTTATTCCTATAATTACTCCCACACAAAGTGGTGTTGTTTCTGGTTGTACATCCGATGCCCCTTGGATTTCCGCTAATTCTTCCTCACTTAATTCATTTAGCGCTTTTCCAGATGGGTGTTTCGGTAA
>NZ_JBQAHZ010000025.1:0-84340 GCF_051917185.1 Bacillus cereus group sp. MYBK108-1 | reverse complement strand
AACAGGTATGGGCTATAGTGTACTAGAGATGGTTGAAGCGTTTGAAAAAGTTTCGGGTAAGAAAGTTCCTTATAAAATTACAGAGCGTCGCCCAGGTGATGTGGCAGTATGTTTTGCTGATGCATCGAAAGCAAAGCGTGAATTAGGCTGGGAGGCAACACGCGGATTAGAAGAAATGTGTGCAGATTCTTGGAAATGGCAATCAAATAATAAAAATGGCTATTTAAAAGTTTAATGATGAATATAAAAAAATGACCTTTGCATAAAAGCAAGAGGTCATTTTTTATTAATTTTATTAGCGAACCTAGAAAAGAACGTTCGCTGTTTTAAATGATGTGATTTTACAATATCTTATGCTAGAAGGTAGTAGAATGAGATAGAGGAATGTATTATTTTATTAATTTTTTATAGAAATTGAAAGCGTATTATTGAAAAGTATTCCAACACTTGTATCATTGATAGAGTCCGTTTATAATCAAGGAATCCTAGTTCATGTTTTAATAGGATTATTTATTATTGAAAGCGTTTTAAGTTCGCTCCTTTTTGAGGTAGGAGGTCTGACTTATTTGAATGAAAAATTATGTATGTAGTTTTAAATGGGAAGAAAAATAATATAAGTATCACTTTATAGTGTGGGGAGGTTAAAAGTGTGAAAGGTAAAGATTTTCACACGAATATATATGGGTTATGTAGGATTATTACTTTCAGGGGCAGCTTTATTTTTAAATAGTCTTGTTATATTAGGGAAAGCAGAGATGAAAAGTGCGGGTGTTTTTAATTTATTTGTGGGTGCACTACAAATTATTATTCCGTTTTATTTGATCATGATTTCTGACCAAAGCAATTGGACAGTGTATTCATATGCGGCTACTTTCTTATTTGGATTAACTTATTTATATGTAGGTGTTACTTTTATAAAAGGAATGGATAGTAGTGGTCTAGGATGGTTTTGTATTTGGGTAGCAATTATAGCCTTATTCTATATGGTTGTTTCATTTGTTCAATTCCATGATGTTGTTAATGCGTTAACGTGGTTTATGTGGGCATTACTTTGGTATTTATTCTTTGTATTAAATACACAAAAGAAGAACATTAATCAATATCTTGGAAGGATTGCCTTCGTACAATCATGGGTAACATTGACTTTACCTTCACTCTTTTATTTTATGGGAGTGTGGGGAGAGGGATTTGTATATGAACTATGGGTTTATGTATCAGTAATTTCTATTTTGTACTTCTGTTATTGTATTTATAAATATCGAGTACGTTAATATATTTTCTGTAGAAAAGCATGGAATCGTTAAACGAATTCCATGCTTTTTATATGTTGGCACTTATAATAGAGAGGTAGTATTTTACAATTTGCTAAAATGGGGATGATGAAGTTGAAAAAAGTATTGGTGCTAGGGGGAACAAGATTTTTTGGTAAACATTTAGTAGAAGCACTTTTGCAAGAGGGGCACGATGTAACGATTGCGACGAGGGGAGTTACTGAAGATTCTTTTGGTAGCGCAGTAAAAAGAATAATTATTGATAGAGAAGATGGAAAGCTACTAGAAAAGTGTCTAGAAGGAAAAAGTTATGATATTGTATACGATAATTTATGCTATAGCTCGAATGCAGCGAAGATAACATGTGAAGTGTTACGAGGGAAAACGAAGAAATATGTTATGACATCTTCAATGGCCGTCTATGAACCTGCCCTAAGCTTATCAGAAGAAGACTTTAATCCGTACGATTATGCAATCGCGTATGGAGATAGGAATGACTTCAATTATGGTGAAGGAAAGAGATTAGCTGAAGCCGTTGTATTTCAACAAGCAACATTCCCAGTTGTTGCAGTTCGTTTTCCAGTTGTTATTGGAGAAAACGATTATACGAAAAGGTTACAATTTTACGTTGAATGTATTGTGAACCAAAAACCTATCGTTGTGGATCATGTAGATGGAACTTTGTCATTTATACATGAAAAAGAGGCAGGAGAGTTTCTAGCTTGGTGCGGAATGGAAAATGTGAAAGGGCCAATTAACGCCTGTAGTAACGGGGTAGTTTCTACGGAAGAAATTATTCATTTCATAGAAGAGAAGACAGGAATAAAAGCACTCATTCAGAAAGCTGGGGAAAATATAGCTCCTTATAATGAGGTAACTAACTGTACATTACATAATGGAAAGGCTCGTGAATTCGGATTTTTGTTCCGAGAGCTGAAACTAGAAATGAAAAATGTTTTAAAACATTATATAAATACAATGAAGTAATCATAAATCCCCCGGTGGCAATCCGGGGGATTCTGGAGGATTTCGACAATACTGATTTTACATTACCAAATTTACCTTATACGTACGACTAATGTTTTTGTGATTGAATTGCTTGTAAATACTTCTCGTTTACTTGGTCCCAGTTTACTGTATGCCACCAGTTGGTAACAAACTCTGGGCGCCTATTTTGATACTTTAAATAATAAGCATGTTCCCATACATCAATTACGAGTAAGGGGATTTTCCCTTCTTGCAAAGGCGTATCTTGATTTGGTGTACTCATAACAGAGAGTTCCTCACCGTCAAGAACAAGCCATCCATAGCCACTTCCAAAACGACTAATAGCTGCTTTGGAAAGTTGATCTTTTAAGTTGTCAAAGGTATTGAAATAATAATCAATTACTTTTGCAACGTCTCCATTAGGCTCACCGCCACCTCGTGGGCTCATCACTTCCCAAAAAAGACTATGACAATAGTGACCGCCACCGTTATTTCGTACAGCTGTAACAATTTCCTTCGGTAAAGCATCTAAATTACATAGCAATTCTTCTAAAGATTTATTATGTAATTCAGTATAATTTTCTAAAGTAGCATTTAAATTGTTTACGTATGTCGCATGGTGCTTTCCATGATGAATGGAAAGTGTATTGCTATCAATATGTGGCTCTAGTTCATCATAGTCATATGAAAGCTTTGGCAATTGAAATGAAGACATAACATTACCTCCTTTCTATTTAAAAAGTTGGTCTAGGTAAAAATACTTTACCTGAGTCAAAAATACACCCATTTTCCATATAAGTCAATAGTAAGTCCATTAATTTTCTGAAAAATATTACAATAAAAGTAACACTCTCACTTTCATTTGTGACTCCTATCCTTTTTGCTTATACTGTAAAGTAGCAGGGTTTTGTTGAAATAGAAGGAGATTGTTTATGAGTAAAACGAAACAATTAATAGAGGAAGCAAGTAATTTTATTACGATTTGTTATAAGGAGCTTCATAAAGAACAATTGATAGAAGAACGTATAAAAGAAATTCAAATTGAGATAGAGAAGACAGGGACATATGAGCATACATTTGAAGAACTTGTTCATGGTTCACGAATGGCATGGCGTAACAGTAATAGATGTATTGGAAGACTATTTTGGAGTAAGATGCACATATTAGATGCGCGCGAAGTAAATGATGAAGAGGGTGTATATAATGCATTAATTCATCATATTAAATATGCAACGAACGACGGGAAAGTTAAACCAACCATTACGATTTTTAAGCAATATCGAGGTGAAGAAAATAATATAAGAATTTATAATCACCAATTGATTCGATATGCAGGATATAAAACAGAAACGGGAGTGATTGGTGATTCTCATTCCGCTACATTTACGGACTTTTGTCAGGGGCTTGGTTGGCAAGGAGAAGGTACGAATTTCGATGTATTGCCACTTGTGTTCTCTATAAACGGGAAGGCGCCTACATATAAAGAAATTCCGAGAGAAGAAGTAAAAGAAGTGCCAATTGAACACCCAGAATACCCTATTTCATCACTTGGAGTAAAATGGTATGGTGTTCCAATGATTTCAGATATGCGTTTAGAAATCGGCGGTATTTCTTATACAGCCGCTCCGTTCAATGGATGGTATATGGGAACAGAAATTGGGGCGCGCAACTTAGCAGATCATGATCGTTATAATTTACTTCCGGCTGTTGCGGAGATGATGGATTTAGATACATCGAGAAACGGTACCTTATGGAAAGATAAGGCGCTAATTGAGTTGAATATTGCCGTACTACACTCCTTTAAAAAACAAGGAGTTAGTATTGTTGATCACCATACTGCTGCACAACAATTTCAGCAATTTGAGAAGCAAGAAGCTGCTTGTGGTCGTGTTGTAACAGGTAATTGGGTATGGCTTATTCCGCCATTATCTCCAGCTACCACTCACATTTATCATAAACCGTATCCGAATGAAATTTTGAAGCCAAATTTCTTTCATAAATAATATTTAGTGCAGTTTTTTTCTGCAAAATATATTTTTTTTAATTACTGTTATGTAGCAAATGGAAGCCTTTACTCTCGGTTATTTTTGGAAGAGGCTTTTTGAACCAAGGAGTACCTTATGTTATAATCAAATTTCTGTTTCGAAGACCTTATAGAAATATAAGGTCTTTTGTTTTGCTTTTTTATGTAAGAGGAAGAGAATTTTTCTTTTTAATAAGGGATTTGGCATATTTTTAGGGACAACATAAGTATGTGGGAAGTCGATAAAATGTTATGCATATATAATTATTATGTTTTAGGTTTAAACAATAAAACATAATAAAGTTGTTTTTTTAGATTGCTGAGGAAGGAGGAAGTATAAATGAGGATGAAGAGTCGAAAAACTGATTGGCCTGTATTTATTATTAGTGGTGGTTCACTTTTATTATTTGTAATTGCAGTTTTTTTGAACAAGGATTATGTAGAGAGTGCGATTAATAAAAGTTTCGCTTTTTCAATTAAATATTTCGGTGCCTTCTGGCAAGTTTTATTATTAGGTACATTTATTGTTGCGATGTGTATGGCTTTCTCCAAATATGGGAGAGTTAAGCTTGGGGGATTAGAAAAACCTGAGATTAGTACGGCAAAATGGCTTGCTATTATTATGTCTACATTACTTGCTGGAGGTGGCGTTTTTTGGGCAGCAGCAGAGCCAATGTATCATTTGATGACGGTGCCACCAATACATGATGGTATATCTGCTGGAACGAAAGAAGCAGTCATGCCTGCTTTAGCACAAAGTTATATGCATTGGGGATTTTTAGCATGGACGATTTTAGGTACAATTAGTGCGGTAGTTATGATGTATGGACATTATCATAAAGATATGCCGCTAAAACCTCGAACACTTTTATATCCTATTTTTGGGGAAAAATTAAGAAAGAGCCTGCTTGGAACGATAATTGATGCAGCTGCAATTATTGCAGTAGCTGCAGGTACAATTGGCCCAATTGGATTTTTAGGTTTACAAGCAAGTTATGGATTACAAGAATTATTTGGAATTTCTGATGTGTTTACTACTCAATTAGCAATTATTGTTTGTGTGGTGGCCGTGTCTACCATATCGGCAGTAACAGGTATTGATAAAGGGATCCAAATTATAAGTAATTTAAATGTTAGATTAGCAATTGTGTTAATGGCATTCATATTACTATTTGGGCCAGGTGGATTTATTATTGATTCGTTTGTTTCTTCGTTTGGATTTTATGTAAATGAGTTTATACCGATGAGCACATACCGTGGTGATACAAGTTGGTTAGGATCTTGGACAATCTTTTTCTGGGGATGGTTTATTGGATACGGACCAATGATGGCAATTTTAGTGAGTCGAATTTCAAGAGGGAGAACGATTCGAGAAATCATCGTTGCAATTGGAATTATCGCACCTATTATTACAACATTTTGGTTTACTATATTAGGTGGATCAGGCGTGTTTTATGAGTTGATGAATCCTGGGTCTATCTCGGACGCATTAAGTGAATCTGGTATGCCGGCAGCTATGATTGCAATTACAGGGCAATTGCCACTTTCTAATATTATTGGACCAGCATTTCTTTTATTAACAATTTTATTTGTAGTGACAACAGGAGATTCAATGGCGTATTCCATTTCAATGGCAGTGACTGGAGACGGAGATCCTAGAATTAGTTTGCGAATTTTTTGGTCGCTTATTATGGGCGCAGTTGCAGCAATTCTTTTATATATGGGTGAAGGAAGTATTAATGCGCTACAATCGTTTATCGTGGTGACGGCAGTCCCGGTATCAATTTTGTTATTCCCAATGCTATGGTTAGCGCCTAAAGTTGCGGGAGAATTAGCATTAAAACAAGGTATTGTAAAAGAAGAAGATAAAACTGCATTCTTATTTCAGAAGGCTAGTAAATCAAAATAAATAAAAACGTAAAAGAGGAAGCATCTTAAATGAGATGCTTCCTCTTTTACGTTTAATCTAATACTTTTCCCTTTGTTTCTGGTACACATAGTAGCATTGTAATTAACCCGATTGGGTAGATGATAAAAATCAAGGACAATGCTCCAAGTAGGTTGCCACCTGTAGCGAGTAAGCCAATAATAACAGGCCCAAATCCAGCTAACCCACGTCCTGTACCGAAAATAAAGTTTTCAGCGGTAGAGCGAGCTTCAGCAGGATAGTTTTCAGCTAAAATTGCTCCAAATCCTCCCATCATTCCATTTGCAAAGAATCCAAGCAATGCACTTCCCCATAATAATAATGTTGAATCTGTGAATAAGAAGAAGTAAATGAGACAGTATATTGTACCGCCAATATAATAGATTGCAAAGGTTTTACGTCGACCAATTTTATCAGCCAGAATACCAAAGATTGCAATTCCAATTAGCATACCGATGGTAGAAATGAACATCCAGCCACTTGCTTTTGCTAATGTATAGTTATATTTATTTGCTAAAATAGTGGGCATCCATGTGAAGATTCCGTAATATCCGAAGTTTTGGATGAACGACATAATAATAAGACCAATTGTTGTAATTGTTACTTTTTTATTGGCAAATAACTTTCGAAGTGGAAATTTTTTTATATGTTTTAGTTGTTCTGCTTCAGTAGTTGTTAATTTACCTGCAGCTTCTTTTTGCAATAGTTCCTTTTTGTAGCGTTGTTTTTGCTCCCATATTTTCGGTTCACTTAAACTTTTACGGACATAGACAGCTAGTAAAGCTGGAATTAATCCAAATAAGAAAACGGCTCTCCATCCAAAGTGTGGGACAATAAATGCTGGAAGGAGTGAAGCAATCAGTACACCAAATTGCCATCCAAGTGCAACAACAGATGTCGCTTTAGCGCGCATTTCTTTAGACCATGTTTCTGTTACGATGGCCATTCCGATTCCGAATTCACCACCAACTCCCATTCCAACTAAAAAGCGCAGAATTAATAATTGCCAGTAGTCTGTTGCGAAATAAATGAGTGCGGTTGCTAGTGAAAACAGTAAGATTGTGAAGGCCATTGTACGAATACGGCCAAATAAATCAGCAATAAATCCAAATAAATAAGAACCAATTAACATTCCTATTGTGGTAGCTAAAGTTAAGTTTCCACCTTCAACAGGACTTAAGTGAAACTCTTTTAAAATATAGACAAGTACGAACGATAATAGCAACATATCTAAACCTTCTGCTGCATATCCTAGCGCAGAACCAAATAATGTTTTATATCTTTTCGCTTTTGTCTCCTCTGTTGTTTGTTGTACATCAGTAGTGACGTTCATTATTACTCCTCCTTATTTTCTACAGTCGCTATGGAAGAATAACAAAAGGCCTTCTCACCTGATATGATGAGAAGGCCAAAAAAGCATACGTATCCCCAAGAAAAGAACATACGTATATTGTATTCCGACTTCCTTCTCAACCTCACGGGGTTGGGTTAAAGGACTGTATTATATTACTTTATTTTTAGCACTCTTCTATATGTATTGTCAAATAAAGAGGAAGTTATTATGTGTAAAATATTTCAAAAAACATTTCGTTCTTCTTGACGCCGACTTCATTATTTTCCCATAATAAAACTAACTAAATAAAAAGGAATGAATCAAAGATGCTAAATTTAGTACTCATGATGATTGAACGAGTCGGACTTATAGTTATTTTAGGATTTTTACTCTCTCATATTAAAACTTTCAGACGCCTCCTTCATAAACAGGATGGCTATGTAGATAAGCTTAAGCTTATTTGTATTTTTTCGGTATTTACAATTGTAAGCAATTACACTGGGATTGAAATAGCAGGAAATACGATTATGAATGAAAATTGGTTACAAGGTGTTTCATCATCGAGTACCATTGCGAATACACGTATTATGGGTGTTGGAATTAGTGGATTGCTTGGTGGTCCTATCGTCGGAATTGGGGTAGGATCAATTGCTGGTATTCACCGTTATATGCTTGGAGGGACGACAGCTCTAAGTTGTGCAATCTCGTCAATTTTAGCAGGTGTTATAACGGGGTATATTGGATACATTTTCAAAAAGTATAATCGTACAATTACTCCTAAGTTTTCAGCGATTTTAAGTGTTTTTATCGTTTCTTTAGAAATGATTATGATCCTATTAATTGTAGAGGATGGAATGAGCATTGTGAAAACAATTGCGATACCAATGATCCTTGTAAATAGTTTTGGAAGTTTTATTTTACTTTCTATGATACAAGCTATTTTGCGTCAGGAAGAGAACGCAAAGGCACTTCAGACTCATAAGGTATTACGTATTGCAGATAAAACGTTACCATATTTTCGCCAAGGCTTAACAGAAGAATCATGTAAGCATGTGGCACAAATTATTCACCGTTTTACAGGAACAGATGCGGTATCCTTAACAGATACAGAGAAAATATTAGCTCATGTTGGATTAGCATCAGATCACCATATTCCTTCACATAGTTTAATAACTGGTTTGTCGAAAGAAGTTTTACATACAGGGCAAATAATGAAAGCAAAATCACGTGAGGTCATTAATTGTCAACATGAAGGATGCCCTTTGCAAGCGGCGATTGTTATTCCACTAACTTCGCATGGAAATACGATAGGGACATTAAAACTGTATTTTAAAAATCCTAACCAGTTAAGTCGCGTTGAAGAAGAATTAGCAGAAGGGTTAGCAAAAATATTCTCCACGCAGTTAGAGTTAGGAGAAGCTGAGTTGCAAAGTAAATTACTTCAAGATGCGGAGATAAAAGCATTACAAGCGCAAATTAACCCGCACTTTTTATTTAATGCGATTAATACAGTATCAGCTTTATGCCGAACAGATGTAGAAAAAGCAAGGAAGTTATTATTACAGCTTAGCGTATATTTCCGATGTAATTTGCAAGGGGCACGTCAGTTATTGATTCCACTAGAACAAGAATTAAACCATGTACAGGCATATCTATCCTTAGAACAAGCAAGGTTCCCAAATAAGTATGAGGTAAAGATGTATATTGAGGACGAGCTAAAGACAACTTTAGTACCACCATTTGTTCTTCAACTATTGGTTGAAAATGCATTGCGACACGCTTTTCCGAAGAAGCAACCAGTATGTGAAGTAGAAGTGCATGTTTTTGAAAAAGAGGGTATGGTTCATTTTGAAGTAAAAGATAATGGACAGGGAATTGAGGAAGAACGTTTAGAACAATTAGGAAAGATGGTAGTTTCGTCAAAGAAAGGGACTGGAACAGCTTTATATAATATTAATGAACGTCTTATTGGATTATTTGGAAAAGAAACGATGCTTCATATCGAAAGTAAATTAAATGAGGGGACAGAGATTACTTTTGTTATTCCAAAAAAAGTAGGGGAGGAAGAACAGATTGTTAAAAGTATTAGTAGTTGACGATGAAATGTTAGCACGTGATGAACTAAAGTATTTATTAGAGAGAACGAAAGAAGTTGAGATAATTGGTGAGGCTGATTGTGTGGAAGACGCATTAGAAGAACTAATGCAAAGTAGACCAGATATTGTGTTTTTAGATATTCAATTATCCGATGATAACGGATTTGAAATCGCCAATATATTAAAGAAGATGAAAAATCCACCTGCAATTGTATTTGCTACTGCCTATGATCAATATGCACTGCAAGCATTTGAAGTAGATGCGTTAGACTACATTTTAAAACCATTTGATGAAGAGCGTATTGTGCAGACATTAAAGAAGTATAA
Organism: Bacillus cereus group sp. MYBK108-1; assembly: GCF_051917185.1. Taxonomy (NCBI): domain Bacteria; kingdom Bacillati; phylum Bacillota; class Bacilli; order Caryophanales; family Bacillaceae; genus Bacillus; species Bacillus cereus group sp. MYBK108-1. The sequence goes on along the minus strand of NZ_JBQAHZ010000025.1, from coordinate 74,376 downwards.
AAAACAAAAACAATCGCAAATAGAAACGAAGCACGAAATAAAGGGGACAGATGTAACAGTAGAGATGCATAAATTAGCATTACCAATTGAAGAATCAATCGTACTTGTTAATATTGAAGATATTGTATATGTAGGACTTGTGGACGGAAAAGTGACAGTAAAAACAATGAGGGAAACATATGTAACACACGATACACTTGTGATTTTGGAAAAGAAGTTGCCGCAAGTAAGTTTCATGCGTGTTCATCGTAGCTTTATTGCAAATATTAATCATATTACTGAAATTCAGCCATGGTTTAACTCTACTTATAATTTAATTATGAAAGAAGGATCAAAAGTACCTGTTAGTCGTACATATGCAAAAGAACTCAAGAAGCTGCTTCGTATTTAAGGAGCAGCTTTTGTATTTCATCCTTTTATATTTGTAACTGATTCTGTATATTTGACGTTCCGTTATGTAAACGCTTACTTAGGCGGTTATATCCTATACAATAAAGGTACCAAATCGAAAGAGGTGGCCAAAATGAGTACGAAAAAAGTATATAGTTTCTTATCACAAGCATTCATATTTTCAGCTATTATGTTAATTTCTAATATTATTGCAACACATTTACCAATTCCAATGCCTTCATCGGTAATCGGGTTAGTTATTTTATTTAGTCTATTATGTTTAAAAGTTATTAAATTGGAGCAAGTTGAATCACTCGGAACAGCTTTAACAGGTATTATTGGATTCTTATTCGTCCCATCAGGTATTTCAGTTATTAATTCTCTTGGTGTAATGGGGCAATACTTTGTACAAATTTTAACTGTAATTGTTGTAGCGACAGTTATTTTACTCGCTGTAACAGGATTATTTGCACAATTTATTTTAGGAAAAGATGAAAAAGAAACAGAAGATATAAAAGAATTGAAAGTAGTAAATAAAGGACGCAAGCACGGAAAGGTTGCGTAACCATTGTATTTATATATTGTTGGGAGGTAATGAACATGGCAAGCACAATGACTCCATATTTCGGAATCGTCGTTTCATTAATCGCATACGGAATCGGAACATTATTATTCAAGCATTCAAAAGGGTTCTTCCTATTTACACCATTATTCGTAGCGATGGTATTAGGGATTTTATTTCTAAAGGTAGGTAACTTTACTTTTGAAGAATATAATACTGGCGGAAAAATGATTAGTTTCTTCTTAGAGCCAGCAACAATTGCATTCGCTATCCCACTATATAAACAAGTTGATAAGTTAAAAAAATATTGGTGGCAAATTTTATCAGCTATCGTGGTTGGATCTATTTGCTCAGTAATTGTCGTGTTCATTGTTGCAAAAGCAATCGGTTTAGATACAGCAGTAATGAATTCAATGCTACCACAAGCAGCAACAACAGCAATTGCGTTACCAATTTCAGAAAGTATTGGTGGTATTCCAGCAATTACATCGTTTGCAGTTATTTTCAACGCAGTTATCGTATACGCATTAGGAGCATTATTCTTAAAAACATTTAGAGTGAAACATCCGATTGCAAAAGGTTTAGCACTTGGAACAGCGGGTCATGCATTAGGAGTTGCAGTAGGAATTGAAATGGGTGAGGTAGAGGCAGCGATGGCAAGTATTGCTGTAACGGTAGTTGGGGTTGTAACAGTAGTTGTCATCCCAATGTTCATGCCATTCATTGGATAGTAAAACTTACTTAAAAAATAAGAAAAGCAAGCTATTTGTAGGACAGATTTCTACTGATAGCTTGCTTTTTATGTTACAGTAGTGGTAAGACCTATTTAAAAAAATGTAAGTTTCCTTAAATCTTCATTAATACTATGTAGAATACGTTTTGAATTAGGTCATTGTATTGTAAAATAAGAAGTAAGCTACTATATACCTGTTAAGGTAGGCATATAATGAGTTTATAAAAATCTTAATATGAATGAATAATTAAAAGTAGAAAAGAGAGAGAAATCTACTTATTAACGTTTTAGTTTATAGGACAGGAGAGAGTATTCGTCGATTATGCAAATAAAAAACCTGTTTCAAAGCAAAGGATTTCAGAGGTTACTCGTATTAGTAATACTTGCTCTCGTGTTATACGGGCTGCAAAGTATGTTGAATTTAATATTAATTACGTTTATTCTCACGTATTTAATGGATCGATTCCAAAAGTTTATTTCACGCAAATTAGATCATTTCATGCCTATTAATCGAAAAATTATTATAGCATTTCTATATGTAATGTTAATTGGTGGAATTGCTATTACGCTATTTAAATATTTACCAGTATTGACGATACAAATTTCACAACTGATTTACCAATTCAATGTATTTTTAAGAAACCCACCAGATAGTGAACTAATTAAGTATGCAGTTAATGCTGTCAATCATATGGAGCTTTCTAAATATGTAGGACAAGGCGTAGACATTTTGTATAAATCGATTACGAATGTTGGTAAATTTGGCCTTCAAGTTTTACTTTCTTTAATTTTGAGTTTGTTTTTCTTATTAGAAAAATCTCGTATTGTCGGTTTTACTGCAAAGTTTAAAGAAAGCAGGCTTGCAATTTTCTATACTGAAATTGAGTACTTCGGAAAGAAATTTGCACGTTCATTTGGAAAGGTAATCGAAGCGCAATTTTTAATTGCTGTTGTTAACTGTGTTCTTTCAGTTATCGCATTATGGATATTAGGATTCCCGCAATTATTAGGTTTAGCGTTAATGATTTTCTTGCTTGGCTTAATTCCAGTAGCGGGGGTTATCATTTCGTTATTCCCACTTTGTATGATTGCTTACAATATTGGCGGTATCATGTACGTTGTTTATATTTTGGTTATCGTAACAGTGATTCATGCGCTTGAAAGTTACGTATTAAACCCGAAGTTTATGTCGCAAAAAACAAATTTACCGATTTTCTATACATTTATGGTATTAATCTTCTCAGAACACTTCTTAGGTGTATGGGGATTAATTATCGGTATTCCAATCTTCATCTTCTTATTAGATGTTTTAGACGTGACAAGTGATGAAATAGAGAAGGATGTTGGAAAAAATAAAGTGAAGTAAAGAAAAAGCATCGATGTTCGGTGCTTTTTCTTTTATAATATGATGTTTCTTATGCCATACTGTAAGCAGAACATAGAATAGGGGTGAAGTAATGGCTGTAAATGAAAAGGTAGAATTGGCTACATTTGCTGGAGGGTGCTTCTGGTGTATGGTTTCGCCATTTGAAGAGATGGAAGGGATTATAAAGGTTGTTTCTGGCTACACAGGTGGTCATAAAGAGAATCCAACGTATAAAGAAGTATGTTCAGAAACGACGGGACATTATGAGGCAGTACAAATTACATTTGATGCAAATAAAATGCCGTATGAGGAATTGTTAAATATATATTGGAGACAAATTGATCCGACCGATATTGGTGGACAATTCCACGACCGCGGACAGTCTTATGAAACGGTGATTTTTTATCATAATGAAGAACAACATAAAAAAGCAGAGGCCTCAAAAGAAGAGCTTGAGCAGAGTGGACGCTTTTCAAAACCAATTGCGACAAAAATACTACCAGCAGCTACATTTTATCCAGCTGAAGAATATCACCAAGGATACCATAAGAAAAACACATTCCGCTATGAGTTATATCGTAAAGGCTCAGGACGAGATGCTTTTATTAAGCAACATTGGCCAAAGGATAATGCTCATTTAAAAGAAAAACTCAATGAGATGCAGTATTATGTAACACAGGAAAATGGTACAGAACCACCATTTCGAAATGAGTATTGGAACCATAAAGAGGAAGGTCTTTATGTAGACATCGTTTCAGGTGAGCCGTTGTTTACTTCTCTAGATAAATTTGATAGTGGATGTGGATGGCCTAGTTTTACAAAACCAGTGATGTCAGCAAGTGTGAAAGAAAAGATGGATGTGAGTCATAATATGACACGTACAGAAGTGAGAAGTAAAGAAGGAGATTCACATCTTGGGCACGTATTTCCAGATGGTCCAGGACCAAATGGCCTTCGTTACTGTATTAATTCCGCAGCTCTTCGATTTATTCCAAAAGAGGAATTAGAGAAAGAAGGATATAGCGATTTCCTAATCTTGTTTGGAAATAAAAAATAACCTCGCAGTTAGCGAGGTTATTTTTTTGTTATTTTGTTTTTTTCTTTTTAAATTTGCTTAATACTTCATAAACGATTGGAACAATAAGAAGTGTTAATAACGTTGAACTTGTTAATCCACCAATTACCGTTACTCCAAGTCCTTTAGAAATTAAGCCACTACCTTCAAATCCTAATGCAAGCGGGATAAGAGCACCGATTGTTGCAATTGCAGTCATTAAAATTGGACGAAGGCGTGTTGCACCAGCTTCTAATAAAGCTTCACGTGTTGATAGTCCTTCATTTTCCTTATGAATAACGCGGTCGATAAGCACGATTGCGTTTGTTACAACGATACCGATTAACATAAGCGCACCAATCATTGCAGATACACTTAATGTTTCACCAGAGATTAATAAGGCAACAAGAGCCCCAATAATTGTAAATGGTAGCGAGAATAAAATTGCGAATGGTGCTAGGGCACCACCAAATGTAACGACAAGAACGAAGTATACAATGGCAATCGCAGCTAACATCGCTAGGCCAAGTTGCTTGAATGATTCTTGAATATCTTTAGTAACACCGCCCATAGAAACATCTACACCAGAAGGAAGATCCATTTTATCTACTTCTTTTTGTACTGCAGCAGATGCTTTTGAAACGTCATCAGATGTTAATTTGGCACTAACCTCTGCATAAACACGTCCATCTCGATGTGTTACTGTATTCGATGTTTCACCTTCTTTTACAGTCATAACATCTTTCACAGCTACTTCATTACCAAGTGGTGTTGTAATTTTGCGATTTGTTAAGTCATCGATTGTTTCATAATTTTGTTTTTCAGCTTCTACATATACATTGATATCTTTACCGTCTTTTTTAATTGTTGTCAGAACAGGGCGATCATGTTGATTAGAAAGTCCCATTCCAATTTGAGCAGCCGTTAAGCCCATTTTACTCAGCTTTTCTTGATCTGCGACTAAAGTGTACTCTGCATATGTTTTTGCAATACTAGAATCTATATCTTTTAAGTCTTTATTTTTCTTCATGATATTTTGAATATCTTTTACGACAGGCTTAATGTCTTCTGAGCTATCTCCATAAACGTATAGTTTAATTTCGTTACTACCGCCACTTGTTCCGAAGTCTTGGTTTTTCCATTCGCCTTTGCCAGACATCTTCTGTAAATCTTTAACGACTTGTTCTTTCTCTTTTTCAAAGTTTTTCGTGTCGTTATCATATTGCACGAAGAACATTGCTTGGTTTGATTGACCAGGACTCATTGGATTCTCTCCACCTAATGAGAACTGAATTGTTTTGACGTCTTTATTATCTTGGAAGTGCTTCTCAGCTTTTGTTGCAATTTTTTCAACGTCTTCTAACGTTTGACCTGGTTCAGGATTATATGTTGCAATAATCATTTTTTCTTCTTCAGAAGGTAAGAAACTTACACCGATAACTGGTACAAGTGCAAGGCTACCAACTAATAGAAGGACAGCGATACTTGATGTAATAATTTTGTGATTTAAAGCCCATGCAAGTATGCGTTTATATCCATTTGCTAATTTACTTGGTTTTTCTTCATGATGTACTTCTTTTTTCCTCATGCTCTCTTTCTTAAATAAGGAATGAGCTAGCATCGGTACGATTGTAACTGCTACTAGTAATGATGCTAATAAAGCAAAGACGATAGTTAAGGCGAATGGTAAGAACATTTCACCAATCATACCTTTTACTAGTCCAAGCGGTAAAAATACAGCAATTGTTACAATGGTGGAAGACATAATTGGGATAAACATTTCTTTCGTAGCTTCACGAATTAAATCTTTTCCACGTAATTTCTCTTCTGATAACGACATACGTCGGTAAATATTTTCAATAACAACAATTGAGTCATCGACAACGCGGCCTATAGCAACGGTCATTGCTCCAAGTGTCATAATGTTAAGAGTAATATCCATTTGCTTTATGACTAAAACAGCAATTAATAAAGAAAGTGGTATTGAAACGACAGAAATTAACGTTGTTCGAATATTTCGTAGGAACAGCATAATAATAACAATCGCAAAGATAGCGCCGAAAATTGCTTTGCTCAGCATTGTTTCAACTGATTTTTCAATAGGTGCACCTTGGTCGAATGTTGAAATGATCTCTAAATCTTTATATTTTTTCTCAAGATCTTTTACTTTATCTTTTACTGCATTTACAACATCAACTGTATTTGCATCAGAGGCCTTCACAATTTGAATTCCAATTGCTTCTTTTCCATTTGTTCGAGAAATAGATTCTGCTTTCCCAACTTCTTTAATGTCAGCAATTTCGTCTAATGTAACTGTTGGAATCCCGTTCATAGCAGCTGGATTCATTTGCGGCGTTTGTGCACCAGCGCCAGCATTTTGACTACCTTGACCGTTAGGTGAGGAAGGTATAGCTGGGATTTTAAGTTCTTTTAACGCTTTAATCGTTGTAATATTGCCATCTACAACAACTGATTTTTCCGTGTCTTTAAATGTGTATAAGCCAAGTGGTAAAGATACATCCGATCCCTTAATCACATTTTTTACGGTATCTTCACTTAGTCCTAGTTCTTTCATTTTATCTTTCTTGAAGACAAGCTGTACTTCATCTACTTGTTGGCCAGCAATTTGAACAGATGCAACACCATCAAGTCCTTTTAATCCTGGTACAACATTTTTTTCTACATTTTCAGTTAAGGTAGCTAAAGATTCATTCTTACTTGCCACGCTTAACGAAATAACTGGAAAGGCATTGAAGTTTACTCGTGAAACTTTAGGATCTTTAACACCTTCTGGGAGTTTTACATTTGTGAGAGCTTCTTTAATTTCTGTTTCTGCTTTTTCCATATTTTTATCAAAATCGTATTCTACTTGAATAGAAGATGCGTTTTGAAAAGATGATGAACTCACAACGTTAACACCGCTTAAATTTTGTAGTTGTTCTTCCATCGGCTTTGAAACTTTATCAGCTACTTCTTCTGGTGTAGCACCAGGATAGACCGTAGTTACTGTCACAATCGGTGTTGTAATATCAGGGATTGTTTCCAGCTTCATATTGAGTCCAGAGTAGATCCCCGCAATAGTAACAATAATGGTTAGTAGCCAAACTGCGAACTTATTTTTTAACGAGAAATTGATGATTTTGTTCATGTTTGCGCTCCCTTTTTATTATATTGACCAACTGGTCAGTCTAATACATAATATAACTGACCGTTGGGTCAATCGTCAATAAAAAGAGATGGTATAATACATTTATAATAAGATGCGAGATTAAATTTAGGAGAGAAGATATGAAAGAAAAAGAGCGTTTAATTATAGAATCGGCTATGAAGTTATTTGCTACTAAGGGTGTAAATGCGACATCAGTGCAGGAAATTGTGACAGCTAGTGGTATATCTAAGGGAGCTTTTTACTTATATTTTAAATCGAAAGATGAGCTTTTATTAGCGACACTTCGATATTATTATGACAAAATCCAAAAGAAAATGCTGGATATTGAACAAGAGTCTTTATTACCACGTGAAAAATTTGCAAAACAATTACATTGTCAGTTTAATGATATACAAAAGCATAAAGAATTTATTATTATGCATGCGAGAGAAAATGCGATTCCGTTTAATAAAGAAGTAGAAGAATTTATGATGCGGATGAAGTTAGAGTCTCATGCATTTTATCGGAATAGTTTATTGTCCATTTATGGTGAAAAGGTTATGCCATATTTATTGGATTTAGTAATTATGGTAGAAGGCATATGCCGTGGGTATTTAGAATTAATTATTTTACAAGCACCAGAAATTGATTTATCGTATGTAGCTGCTTTTATTTTAAAAAGAGTAGATAATTTAGTAGATGGCTTAGTAGAATCTTCGGAAGAACCTATTTTACATGAAGAAAAGCTTGGAGAATTCCTTTGTAAATCAGAGCTTATTAAGGAACAAGTTAAAGAACATTTTTTAAAAGAGATTATTGTATTTAAGCGCACTTTAGCTGATCAATTAGAGGATGATGAGCTGTTGGTTACATTAGATGTTTTAGAGGCGGAAATACGATTGCTTAATCCAAGAATTCCGGTAATTAGAGGTATGTTAGCAAATTTAGAGGCGTATCCGGAATTAAAAGAATTTCGATTACGCCTTATAGGATACTACAATATAAAAAATTCTTAATAAAAATAAGTAAAAAACTCCTTGTCTACACAAGGAGTTTTTTCTTAAAGACTACTTACTATTTTGAGACCATTCTTCAACATCCCAAACTTTTGTGATCCAATCTTCATAGAAGTCCGGTTCGTGACATACAAGGAGAATTGTTCCTTTATATGCTTTCATAGCCTTCTTAAGTTCCGCTTTTGCTGTAACATCAAGATGGTTTGTCGGCTCATCAAATAATAGCCAGTTACTTTCCTCACCCATTAGCTTACATAAACGAACTTTTGCTTGTTCTCCACCACTTAATTGACTTAATGGGCGAGAAATATGTTCATTTTTTAATCCGCATTTTGCTAACATCGCACGAATTTGATGCTGGTCTAGGCCAGGGAATGTATTCCATACATCATCAATTGGTGTTATATTATCAGCTTTAACTTCTTGTTCAAAGTATGCAGGCTCTAAGAAGTCACCAAGACTTGTTTTACCGCTTAAAGGTTTAATTTTACCTAAGATTGTTTTTAGCAACGTTGATTTACCAACACCGTTACATCCAACAATAGCAATTTTTTCACCACGTTCAATCGTCATTGATAGCTTTGGTAGTAGAGGATGCGTATATCCGATTTCTACATTTTCACCTTCAAAGACGAAGCGACTACTTGCGCGACTTTCTTTAAATGAGAATTCAGGTTTAATCGCTGTTTCTGGGCGATCAATAAGCTCCATGCGATCAAGTTGTTTTTGACGACTCTTTGCACGACCTGTCGTTGAATAACGAGCTTTGTTCTTTGCAATGAAGTCTTCTTGCTTTTTGATAAACTCGCGCTGTTTTTCATAAGCGTTTATATGTTGATTTTTATTGATTTCTGCTAGTTCTAGGAATTTTTCATATGTCGCTGTATAGCGTGTCATTTTTGTGAATTCTAGATGGAAAATAACATCAACACATTTGTTCATAAATTCCGTATCATGAGAAATTAATAAGAATGCATGTGGATATTCTTTCAAATAATTTGTTAACCAATGAATATGTTCAACGTCTAAATAGTTAGTAGGTTCATCAAGCAATAACACTTCTGGCTGTTCAAGTAATAGCTTTGCAAGCAATACCTTTGTACGTTGTCCACCACTTAGTGCTGAAACATCACGATCTAAACCAATTGCATCAATTCCAAGACCACGTGCAGCCTCTTCAATTTTCATATCTAGTAAGTAGAAACCACCTGCTTCAAGTGCATCTTGTATTTCTGCCATTTGCTCAAGAAGTTCTTCTAGTTCTTCTGGTGTAGCAGTTCCCATTTTTTCTGTAACTTCATTTAAAGCTTTTTCCTTTTCGAATAACGGTAAAAATGCATCCGCTAGTACGTCACGGATTGTACGCCCAGGTGTTAAAACAGTATGCTGATCTAAGTAGCCGTAATGTGTGCCCGGTGTCCATTCTACGCGACCTTGGTCATGAATAAGCTGACCAGTAATGATATTCATGAATGTTGATTTACCAACACCGTTTGCACCAACTAATCCAACGTGCTCACCTGCTAATAATCGCATAGATACATCTTTAAATAATGTACGATCGCCAAATGTATGTCCTAATTTTTCAACTGTTAATAAGCTCATAGTATCCTCCGTCCAACTTGAAATAGTACCTTGAATCATGATACTAAATTCTTTCATATAATGCTATCATTTCAAAATGTATATTTTTTCAAAAGAAGTGTTTGTAAATGTTAGTATATAAAAAAGTTACTTCTCCTACAGAAGTAACTTTTTGGTTATGCCTTTTGTTTAACTTCACTAACTTTCTTTTCAGCTACAATAAAATGCGGTCTACGTTTTGTTTCATAATAAATACGACCGATATATTCACCAATAACACCTAGGAATATGAGTTGAATACCGCCAATAAATAGTATAGCGGAAATGAGAGTAAAGTAACCAGGAACTTCCACACCACCGAGGATGATTTGAACGAACGTAGTGATTACGTATAAAAGTCCTAAAATGGTTGTTAGTAATCCAAGATATATAGATAGACGTAACGGTTTATTATTGAATGAAATTACACCATCAATTCCATAATTTAATAATTTCGAGAAGGTCCATTTACTTTCTCCATCAGAACGTAATACATTTTCATATTCAATGATTAATTCGTTATAACCGATCCAAGAAAATAAGCCCTTTGAAAATCGGTTGTATTCACTTAAAGATAATAAAGAATCTACTGCTCTTCGACTTAAAAGTCTAAAGTCACCAATACCGTCTACTAATTCAATATCTACAAATTTATTCATCACTTTATAGTAAAGACGAGAGACGAAAGAGCGAACGGGTGAATCACCAGTTCTTGTTCTTTTTGCAATGACTTGGTCGTAGCCGTCGTTATATCCTTCTAACAGTTCTTTTATTAACGTAGGAGGGTGTTGTAAGTCAGCATCCATAATAACAATTGCATCGCCTGTAGCATATTTTAAACCAGCTAACATTGCAGCTTCTTTTCCGAAGTTTCGACTAAATGATATGTAGTGTACCGATGAATCTGCACTAGCTAAATCACGTAAAATATTTAAAGTATCATCTTTACTACCATCATTAACAAAAACAAATTCATAATCGGTAGTTAATTTATGAATTTCAAGGGAAGTCTCTGAATAAAAGGCTCGAAGCACCTTTTCTTCATTGTAGCATGGTACAACTATTGAAAGGGTCATGTTTGACACTCCTTGTTTGTAGTGGATTAAAATAATATTTAGATATTATTTTAGGAAGCTATCTAAATAGATAGCTTCATGATTCATTAAGTGCTCATTATTGCTTTTTAAAAGAAAATTTTCGTCGTGCTTTTGGATTTTTGAAAATTAGTAAAGCTATACAGATAATTAGTGAGATGATTGATATAGTCATACCTAATTTGAAGTAAGGTGTAACGTAAGTCATTTCGATTACATGTGAACCTTTTGTAATTGGAACACCGATAAAGGCAGAATTCGCTTTCGTAAATTCTGTTTCTTTCCCATCAATTTTTATAGTCCAGCCTTTACTATATGGGACAGATAGATATAAGAGCCCGTCTTTATTTGATTTGATATCCCCTTTTAAATAATTGTTCTTATAATAAATATTTTCAAGCCTATTTTCAGTTAGTTTTTTTGTTTCTTTTTGTATACTTTCATAGTTTACAATATTTGCTTGCAAGTCACCTAATTCATACTCACCTGCCATATCAATAGAGATAGTTAGGTTTTCTGGACGCTCATTGCCCAAATTGTAAACAAACCTTTCTAACGGATAAGAGTATGCACCAGCATCGTCCCCTTTTCCTATCGTTTTTCCATTAACAGTTGCATTGAATGTGCCTGCATTTTTTAATTTTAATTCTATCAGTAGATCACCAGGTGTATCAGGATAATTGATAGGTACAATCATATTTCCAAAGCCATGAACAATTAGTTTATTTTCTTGTTTTTCCATGTTTTCGAATTTTGCTTTTTCCGTTTTAATAGATACTGCCTTTGATTTAAGGTCTTGTTTATTAAAATGGTTTAATGAAAATTCTTTTGTATTATTAACGACAACAGCATGTAATAATAATTGATCACGCTGAGCAAAGTTTAATTTAGAAAATTCTTCTTCACTTATAGCCGAATCATATACATATCCTAACGGTAAAGCATAGTCATTTTTGTAAATATTATATGGTCCTACTTGCTGTAATAGTTTATATCCATAAGGTACATTCTTTGAATCTGTATCAGCACTTAATACGCGATATTTTATACCTAGCATATTTTCGAGTAGTAGTCGACTATCAGCTTGATAAAACATTGAAGGTGTATCGTACATTTGGAATACGCCATATTTATTTTTCATAAAGTCATGGACATAATAATTAACCAAGCTTTGATACGTACTTACGCCATGATATCCTTGTAGCATTGGTGTGTTATATTCGCTATATGGATTAAGAATACGATAAAAGTCTTTATCATTTTCTTGTATGTAGCGAATTGCAGCAATTTCTTCTTGATTATCATAGCCTGGTTCGTGTAACTTTTCAGTTGAAATCTGGCTCTGTCCGTAAACTGTGCTAAGTATATTATTCGCATACATATAATTCATAGAAATTGTGCTAACGAGTACGTTCAATACAACTAAAAATTGTATGAAAGGTTTAGAAATATAACGCCATAAACATACTGTAATAACAGAAAGAACGACAGTTCCGAGTAAAATGTTATCAACGTCTTGTAAAGGTTTATCAGTTACATTTATATTTGCCTTTCTATAAAATGCATAAATGAATAATCCAATAGACACTAATAAACTTATTAAATAAGGTAATTTGTAGTCTTTCTTATGAATAATCATCCAATCTAGAATGTATGCAATTGTTTGGGCAATTACAAATACAAATAAATAAAACCATCTAGATTGCATTGCTGAAAAACCATTAAACATAGAATATGTATATGGAAGCATAAACAGAATGAACATGAATAACGTAAAGAATACTTTATTCTTAACGAGTTTATCACGTATAAACATTCCAAATACGATTAAGAATAAAATTAAAGCTGGTAAAGCTAATTGATGATTTTCAGCATTATACATGAAGAAAATATTTTCCATTAAATCTTTATAAAATTTATCTTCAAATAATAATGGTATCTCAAACTTTTTTGATAGTCGATCAGCGCTAAATACGGCATTAACTGATGGGAGGAAGCAAACGGCGGCTAAACCGAGTGATAATCCGTACAATAAACCGATTCTAATATAATAAGTTAGAAAAGAGACAATCGTTTTATTTTGTTGTGTCGCAAAGTATTGGAATAATGCATAAATAAATATGAAAATACTTGTGATAAAAGCAAAATAAAAGTTTGATGCTAACATTAAAGTAGCAGCGATTAGGAAAAGGCCGTGCTTCTTTTCAATAATATATTTATCAAGTCCCCATATTACTAATGGTAAAAATACAATGGCATCAGCCATGAAATCCCATAGTAAAGAGTGGCGGATGAAAGTAATACAGCCACCATATATAATAGCAGCAACAAAAGATGAGAATGCTGTTTTATTATGGTAACGTAAAGAACCATACATGAATGCCATAGCTAAAAAGTTTTTTAAAATACTCATGTATAATTTCACGTCATATACTTGCTCAAGACTTAGTTTAGGTAGTAACAGTGTAATCCAGAAAAACGGTGATGTGCTGTAATAATAACTAAACTCTCCAAATAAATCTCCACCTAATCCATAATCAAAAGACCAAAAAAGGTTGCCATCTTTAAAGGCATGTTGTAGAAGAAACGTAAAAAAGCCAAATTGACGTAACGCATCCCCTGTACCAGAAAAGGCTTGATTAGATGTTAAAAAGAAATAATGAAAAGCAAAAGCGCACAATAATAATATTGGCATAATTATCATTGTTTTCTTGGAAAAGAATTTATTATTCGGCTTTATGCTCATAAAAATTGATAATCCTCCTTTGAAAGTCGTTACATGTAACAACTAGTTTTTAGGTAGCATATAAAAACACACCAATTTTTAAAGGTGTGTTCTTTAGTTTTAACATGAGAAAATATATATTTTTGTTGAAGCATATATATTTTTACAAGCGTTGAAGTTCATAGTTTACATGTAAATTAGTATAAGGCATTTTCAGAAAGTAAGTCAATTTGAGCTGGAATATATAGCATTTTTTTACTGAAGAAAAATGATGGTATATAAAAAAAGCAAAAAGCTTTTCCATTTTTAAATAGGAAAAACTTTTTGCTTTTAAGCATGTTTGCGAATGAGCTTTTGTTTTATAAACCCTAAAACAAATCCACGTATTTGAGGATCAATTCCAATTCCAATTATACCGTATAGTATACCAGTAAGAGTTAAAGCAATTAGTGGCGGTAAGTTGATTAATGCAATTCGGTATATACCGTAACTAATAATAAAGGCTAAGGAATTAAATATAACTCCTTTAACTAATAATTGCATGCCTTTACGAATAAAGAGGGTAAATCCGATTAATAGTGTAATTTCGGTAAAGATAGCTGCGGCAGCTGCTCCCATCATTCCATATTTACTACCTAATACAATATAACCTATGATGGCAACAACTAATCCAATAGTCATTGTTGTTGCACGTTTCCATTGCTGGCCAATCGTTGTTAAATTATCGGCTAGTGGATAGTTAATTGATTGTAAAATAACCATAAACGCTAGAATAGCAAGAGCGTCACCGGCGGGAGCGTATTCTTCTCCTAATAAACTAACAATCCAGAAACTTGGATCCGCAATAAAGGGGATAGAAATTCCCATTCCTAAAAAAGACATAAGTTTTAATTCAAAACTTGATAATTTTCTATGTTCTTCAATATTTTTCTCATTACCAAAAGCAAAAAGCCTTGGATAAAAGGCCGCTGCAATTACCCCAGGTATTTGATATAGTACAGCAGGTATTTTAGATGCAGCACCAAAGAATCCAACTTGATTATACGTTGAAACCTTTTCTAATATAATAGGGCCCAATTGTGGTAAGAGCATAATGATGATGCCATTGATTGTAAAAATAAGTAGTTGATCTAAAATGCCTTTATCCCAACCCTTATGGACCTTCGTATAACGTATTGTCATTATAAAGGCGATAACACCTGTTACAAGACTAGATACCCCGTACATGGCAGCAACCATCATAAGTGACCATTGGAAAGACATCCCTAGTAATAGGGCAGCAGCAGCAGTTACACCTTGTAGTACAGAAATAATAGCTGTAAATTGCATGCGTTCTGTTACTTGGAAGTAAGCCATTCCAACACCTTGTAAGGTTGCTCCGAACATTGTTGGTAGAACAACCCAATATACCATCGCGCGTAAGTAAGCATCGGGATAGAAGAACTGGGCAAAAATAGCGAAAAGTACAGAAATTACGATAGCTAATATTAAACGAATACGTAAGTAACTACTTATTAGCACGCTAATATTAGCATCGCTTCTCGTTCCTTCACGCATAAACGTATGTGTTAAACCTGCATCTGTAAAGTAACAAATAACAGCTGAAACTGCTAACGCAGTTGTAAACATACCGTAATCACTTGGAGAAACATACCTTGCAAAGAAAATTGTTGCAATAGCCAGTACAAAACGGACAGTAATGTTTCCTACAAACAGGTAGGATGCGTTTTTTAGAATTTTATTTGTTTTCATGAGAAAAGACCTTTCTATTCTTTAGGACCCGGTTAGCTTGTCCTATTTGTAAATTTGATTTGTTCACAGAAAGAGAGAGTATCGTTATATTTTCAGTTTAAGAAAACAGAAATTTAATTCGTACAAACCAAAGCATTGCATATAGTTTTTTACTACGTTTTCCATTCTTTGAATAGATTTTACGGCAATATTTCTTTATATCTTTTTTGATTAATTGAACTTGTGATTTATCTAATTGAGAGTTTTCTTTAATATATATACAAGCGTTATTGATGACTGTATAAGGGAATAAATAAGTCTCAAGAATTTCAATAAGTAACTGAGAATCTTTTGTAATGAAATCTTGAGATTTATTATGTACCCATTCCTTCATACGATTGAATACTTCCAGCTCTTTTGTCGTTTTTAATTCATAATCTTTATACTTAGAAGAAAGATTTCCTTCTGATAAGATTCTATAATAAGTTAAGTATTCATGGACATAACATACATTTGTCACACTCATAAGTTTAAATAAAAACTCTAAATCTTCGCCCCAACTACATTCTGGTGTAAAACGAATGTTATGATCCATTACGATGGATCGTTTGAAAATCCAAGTACTTGTTTGAGCAACAACTTGATGCGTTAGGAATGCTTTTGCCATATCACCTTTAATAAAGTTTGTTGTATGTTCAACCTTCTCGCCTGTTTCTTCGTAGAAATTCATATAACCACAATAGCAAGCGTCCATGTTGTTTTTATGCATACTTTCGACTTGCTTCTCAATTTTAGTTGGATGCCATAAGTCATCGCTATCAAGAAAAGCGACATATTCTCCACTAGCATTTTCAATACCCGTATTACGAGCTACTGAAACACCTTGGTTTTTTTGATGAACGTATTTAACTTGCCCTGGATATTTTTCAGCAAGGTTTTTCACAATAGAAGGTGATTGATCTTTACTTCCATCATCTACAATTACAATTTCGATATTTTTATATGTTTGATCTAGTATTGACTGCATCGTTTCTTCAATATATTTTTCCGTGTTATACAGGGGTATGACAACGGAAACAAGTTGCTTTTGTTCCATCATAGAATTTTTATCTCCTCAAGTTTTTTATGTCTTGCATCATATATACAAGCCTTTTGAAAGGAAGAAGATTACAAGAACATCTGTATAAGTTTAACGCATATAAACTTTGTAAATCAACTTTCTATTAAAAAGGTGGCGGGAAGTTAGATTCTTATGGTTAATTCTCGTATTTCAAACAGCTTTATCATGTCTATTGCATATAACTTCTTATTCATGTCATTTTAACTTATTAGTTAAGTAGGATGTATCTATCTTAACGATTGTGAAGGCGAATAAATTATTATTAAGAATAAAAAACCTCTTAATTTTTGCAATAAATTAAGAGGTTTTTTATATTAGCTATGAAATATTAGGTTAGTCTTTGTCTGGCTCAGTTGCATTTAATTTTTGCTTTAGTAACGCATAATCTTGCGTTAATGTTACAAGTTGATGATGTTGTTTAGAAATTTTTCTTGTTAGGTCAAAAATTAAGATGAAACAGAATAATAGTCCAAATAAGAATAAAATGGAAGGGGGATATTCTACTTTTAATAGTTTTCCAATCCAGTTTATAATTTTATCGGTAGAACTTAAAATAGCCATTGCAATACAAACAAAAATCCATAAAACAGCATATTTCGTTTCTAAAGTTCCACGGCGAATGGAATTAATAATTAATAATAATAATAATAAAATAAAGATGAATGAAAAGGTAATTATAGGCATTTATTATCAACCTTTCACGATTTTTTGCATCAATATAGCAAGACTTACTTTAATCATGTAATATGCAGATTTAAAAGGTGTGATAGAAGATTGTCCACCTTGTCGCTCTTGCATATTTACAGATATTTCATTAATGCGAAGTTTTTTCTTTTTTAAATGAATAAGAACTTCTGGTTCTGGATAATCTTTTGGATAGTTGTGTGCAAAAATTTTAATTACTTCTCGATTGATAGCACGATATCCAGAAGTTGGATCCATAAATGTTTGTTTTGTTAGTACTTTCAATAGGGCAGTAAAATAAAAAATACCGATCCTTCTGGAAATACTACCTTTATATGCTGTTTTTTCTGTAAAACGTGACCCTAGCACCATATCGCATTCATCTTCAGCGATTGGCTTTATAATTTTATATAAATCATCTGGATTATGTTGTCCATCAGCATCGAACTGAATCGCAATATCATATCCGTTCTCATATGCGTATTTATATCCAGTTTGTACAGCTGAGCCAATACCTAGGTTATATGGTAAATTCACAAGGTGAACAGGAAAATCTTGTACGATTTGAGCTGTTTTATCGTGTGATCCATCATTAATAACACAAATGCTTAATCCTGTAAAATGCTGTTTTAGTTTTAATAATCTTGTTAATGTATCTGCAATTGCTTCTTCCTCGTTATACGCTGGAATAATAATTAACGTTTTTGGTATTGAAATTGGTACTTCAATAGTCATTACCGCACCATCCCTTATATACTTAATCATATTATGGTTATTTTTAAACGAACTTTATTTAATATACCATTAACAGTATAACAAAATAAAGGAAAAGCTGGTGCATGATTTAGGAGAACAGATTGAGAATAAAATGGTAAGAGGTGATATTTTGTATAAAAAAATACATGCAAGGAAGAAAAAATCTGTGCATGTATATGGAAGAGTATTGTATTAAATATTCCAAGGTTTATTTAAAGTTAAAACCTCAGCCATTTCTTTGCTTTTTAAACGTCCTTTTTTTCTATTTTCCGCACGTTCTGAACCGGTTGTGTATAACCAATGTTCTTCCTCAGTTTCAGGTAGTACTTGTGGTACCGACGAAGGTTTTCCATCTTTTATTGCTACAAATGTAATGAAGCAAGTAGCAGCAATTCTACGCTCGCCTGCTAATAAATTTTCTGCGATTACTTTTACGAAAACTTCCATTGAAGATTTCCCTGTATAACATACAAATGCTTCATAACAAACAGAATCAGCCTGGTGAATTGGAGTTAAAAAATCAACTGAATCAATAGATGCTGTTACGCAATGTTTACGACTATGTCTTGCAGCCGCAATCGAAGCAATACTATCAATTTCTGCTAATAATTTCCCTCCAAAAAGTGTTTGGTGATTATTTAAATCGTTAGGAAAAACACGTGTTGTCTTAATTGCTTTAGATTCTCGCATGAATTTCTTTTCCATATATTCAGCCCCTATAGTCTGTTTTCAATCAGAATAATATGTGTAAGCGGATTACTCATATTAGATATTTAATGAAGTAAAGTGTATTCCAAAAGAGGATTATTTAAACTTCTGTATTTGTATTCATGTAACTGAAAGAAAATTTATTTTATCTAAAATGTAGTGTAAAAGAGGATTCGCTTACATTGCAAGTAAAAAGTAATGACTATGTATTTGTCATAGAAATTCTCTATCAGCCGTGTACTCATTCATGATAGAATCGTTTTGTTATGAATGGAAATAGAGGTGCAATGGACATATGAATCATATACAAACAAATTTTTCATCTTTCTTTAATAAAATTACAATCGGTGCGATGCTCGCATTTTTTGTTTATAGTTGTTGGGCAGCATTTGAGACAAGTAAGCAATTTTTTGGAGGAAGTACAACAAGTGTAACAATCATATTAGCAATTTTTATCATACTCATTTTGTTAGTGGCATCAATTCTACAATATCGTTTTACAGATAAACAATTTCTTATTTTTCTTATAAGTATATCTATAGTTGTGAGACTTAGTATGCTGTTATTTGTAGACGCTCCAATAATTGGTGATCTGAAAGTGATGTATGAGTCTGCAAAGCAGATTGCAATTGGTAATAATATAGAGACTGTAACTCATTTGCCTTTTATTATATATGAGTCAGTAATTATTCGTATATTTGGTGATACATTATTCGCTTTACAACTATTTAATGTGTTATTTTGCGCAGGAACCGCATTTTTTATTTATCGTATTGCAGCAATGGTTTTTGGAGAAGAATGCGGTCGTATTGCTTCTATCTTTTATGCTCTGTATATTCCAAATATATTCATGAGTTCCGTATTAACTCCTGAGTTACTTGCAATATTTTTATTTTATTTTGCTTGTTACATACTTTTATATAAAGGATTAGATCATCCTTATATGTGGGTATTTTCAGCAATTTTATTTGCATTTAGTAATATGATTTTCCCAATGGGATTATTTCTTCCTATTTTTATCACGGTATATGTATTATTAATCGAAGTATTTCAATCAGCAACGAAACAAAAGGTGTTACTAAAGATGATAGGGATACTTATTCTATTTTATAGTGCCCATTTTGGTGTGAATTATGGAATTAAGACAATGGGAATGTCACAATATACGATTGCGAATGAGACGTATGTTCAATCTGTTTTAATTGGAAAAACGCAACATGAAGAAAAAATATCGAAAAATCAAAGTGTAACAGAGCATATTGATCAAAAGTTAAAAGAGATTGAGGGAGAAAGATTTAAACTTTTAGAACCGATGATAAATCAGTTTTCAGATGAGGGGATAAATTCTATTCTTTTCAAATATGAAAAACTGATATATATAGCCGTAACATTGTTTATGACTATAGCTCTATTACACTTCCTTATTAAGAAACAACAAAATGAGGGATATATGTTGTTCTTATTTTTAATTAGTGGATACGTATTGTTAAAGCTCTTCCAAGTAGATATGGCATATTACAATGTAATTATGCCAGCATTGTTTATTTTGCAGAGCTTTGGTGTTTATATGAGTTATGTGTATTGTCAAAAAATATTTTTCAGAAAATAAAAAGAATCCATTCTGGATTCTTTTTTTGATGGAAGATGAAATTTAGTAGTTAGTACAGATGAAAAGTATGCTTGACTACTAAATTTCATCTTATCGATTTAGTTCTAGTTGCAAATTATCGGCTGTTAGAGCCATTTGTGAGGAATCATCTTGAATTCCTTTCATTACTTGTGAAATAGCTTGTAGTTCGTGTTCAATTTTCTTATTCTGTTCTTTTGAGTTAGACATATCTTTTACGATTTCTTGGAAGTATCGATCTGTTGCCGACATACTATCTGTTCCTTCCGATACGAGAGAGCTAATTTGTTTCACAGAAGACGAGACACGAGTAATTTGTTCATTTGTTTTTTCGACGAGCTTTGTAACGTTAAATATAGATTCTTTCGTTTGCTCTGATAATTTTCGGATTTCGCCAGCAACAACAGAAAACCCTTTCCCAAATTCTCCAGCACGTGCCGACTCAATAGCAGCATTTAGTGCGAGTAAATTTGTTTGCTCCGCAATCGATTTAACAATATCTATGATTTCATTAATTTTGTTAGAAATATTGAGAAGTTCATGAGTATCTGTAATAATCGTTTCCATATTCATTTGAATAGATCCCATTCGTTTGTTTTGCTGGTTTAATTGTTCTTTCCCTTTATTCGCTTTTTCTTCAGATGTTGTAGCTAATGATGTACCTGTTTTAGCAATCTCTACAATAGTTTCAGATTTGGCGGTTAGTTTTTGAATAGAAGAGCTTGTTTTTTCAGATACAGCAGCTAGTTCTGTTGCGATATGCGTAATTGTCATAGCAGTTAATTCTTTTTCTTTCTCATGCTCTTTTTGCATTCTTTCATATTCAAATTCATAAGCTGCAAGAACAAGTTCTTGTTCAAGAGTGAATAATTTATTTATAACATTTATAGAATATGAAAAATCATCGATTGTCGTTATTTTTGTTTGCAAAATCTTCATGATAGAGCGGAATAATTCTTGATAAGCAGCAGTATACCATTTTCGATGTAAACCAATTTGTACATGCCTTTTGGCAATCCTAACACGCTGTTCAATAAAATCTTCATGCATATTGCCGCTGAATAATTCTTTAATATGTGTTTTTAAAGTTTGTTTTAGTTTTGGAATAGAGCTATAATGCTCAATAATAGTAATTAAATTAGGTTGTTTTGTAATGTTGGCATAGAATTTTTCAGTAATCCAATCAATTTCTGCATAAATAAAAGGCTGTAGTACTTTTACAACTTGTAAATCTTCTTTTGAAATATGTAGCATATCCATTTGAATTTTTAATTCAGAATTAGTAGGTACATTAAAAGTTATTTGTTGGTTCTTACTTAATTCGATTATACTGGCATTTGTTTTATTAATATTTTTTTTGAAAACCCCAAGCATCATTCTTCCCCCTGTATATAAAACGTTTTCAATTTTAAAACTAATATAGAGTAATTATATATGCTTATATATAATTACTCTATATTAGTTCGTTGAATAGTATATAAATTAAGAGAATTCTATCTAGAATTCTCTTAATGGCCTTTATTAATTTTAGCATGTGTTTTAAAGAAGACAGGGAAATGCACATTATATATTACAGTGACGACACGAATAACGAATGTTACTAATAAACAAACATAGAAAGCTAATACGTGCGCCCCCATAGCGTGTGTAATTAGGAAGCTAATTGCTCCTAAGATAGAAGCGATTGCGTAAATCTCTTTTCGGAATACGTAAGGGATATCTTGAGCACAAATGTCACGCAAAATACCGCCTCCAATACCTGTAATGACTCCCATTGAAACAACTAGAAATGAGGCGTCAACATGATGTGACATTGCCGCATTTGCACCAATAGCTGTAAAAACGCCTAAGCCAACAGCATCAGAAAGCATAATAACGACTTGAAGTTTATTGATACGCTCAAAAAACATACAAGTAAATAATGCTGATAATACACTTACGAAAAAGTAAATGGGTTTTACAAATGCGACAGGGGGCAGGTTACCAATCATGATATCACGAATAATACCGCCGCCGAGCGCAGTGGCTACAGCTAAACAAAGGACACCAAATAAATCTAAATCTTTTTTTAAACCAACTAATGTACCAGAAATGGCAGCGGCGATAATGCCAAGAAACGTAAATATATCGATTAATAACATGGCCTTAATCCCTTCCTCTTAAAGATGTTCCAGAGAAAAAATATACACTAAAGTATTGGAAATAACAATTACTTTTCGCTACATGTAGAAAAACGGATAAAATTCATAAAGAAAGCGTTTGAAAATGTTTGGAAAATAACCATAAAGTAATCTGAAAAAGATATGAAAAGATTAATTTTACATTTTTTGATGTTGTTAATTTGGTGAAATATTTATATTTGTATAAAATGATAAAAAAATATGTATATACTGACAAAAATAAGGGGATGGTTGTTAGATAGATTTTGTAAAAATAGGGGAGTATAGCTAAAGGACGATGATTTTTATTACTTATTAATACTTGTCCTGGCTAGTTTTAGCTGGAAAAATAGTTCTCGATTTGAATATGAGTTATGTTATAATTGCTAGGTGTGTTTGAATGATAAAAAATTATGATTAAAAGATAATGTTAAGATTTTGTATGGAGGTCTTGGAATGTTAGCAAATCAAGCTAGGGTTAGATTTGAGCATTTTTTGCTCTTTTTTATTATTTTACAGCCTGTTTTAGATTTATTAACGTCTCTTAGCATCACTTTATTAAAGTCAAATGCTACCGTTGGAATTTTAGTAAGATTCCTTATTATGGCTGTTGGTGGTATTTACATTTTAATTCAGGCAAAAGAGAAGGAAAATAGAAAGTTTTTAATTTATCTTATATTATTAGCCGGAGTTTTAGGGATAGGGTTTATTAATAACAAACTAGTTAAAAATCCTATTGTACTTGGTGAAGAGGTTAAATTCGTTGCGAAAGCATTGTATATATATATCATGCTGGGATCATACATTTTAGCTTTAAAATCATTGAAAAAGACAGTTAATATTAGTGATAAGGTTCGAAATAGTATTGTATATTCTACATTAATCATTAACGCAATTATGGTTATTTCTATTTCAACATCTACTGACTTTGGTAGTTATGAATGGATGAAGGTTGGTTCTCGAGGTTGGTTCTATGCAGGGAATGAACTAGGTTCAATCTTAGCTATTATTTTCCCTATTGTGGTACTATATTCTATTCAAAAAACAAAGAGCTGGAAACACATTTTATATTGGATTCCATCACTTTTAATGATTTATTCGCTAATTCAAGTCGGTACAAAAGTTGGAATGGGCTCAATTGGTGCTACGTTAGGGGCAGCAATCGGAATCATTGTACTACAATTATTATTTGATAGAAAAAATCCGAACAAAAAATCCCTTGCGCTTAATGCAGTAATTGCTATGGTCCTATTAGCTGGTGTAGTTGGGACGTTTAAACAAACACCATTAGCACAAAATATGGGTATTCACAATAATTATTTATCAGAGCAAAATGTGGCACAGCAAGGTCAAAAAGAAAAAGAAATTAAAGAGAAGCTGAAAAAAGAGCAAGAACTTAAAGCAAAAGAAGAAAATCATCATAAAGTTGAAAAGCCAGAAGAAAAGGCGAAGATAGAAGAGGAAGTTAAGAAAGAGCTTGAGAAAGAGCAAAAGAAAGAAAATCAAGAAAATCTTATTTTCAGTGGACGTCAAGTATATGAAGAAAGACATAAGCAGTTCTTTAAAGAAGCGCCAATGTCACAAAAGTTATTAGGAATGGGTTATGCAGGTAACTTTAAATACAATGAACAAAAGCAGCCAGATCCAAAACTAATTGAAATGGACTTCCATGATTGGTTTTATGATTTCGGGATTATTGGCTTTGTATTACTAATGATTCCATTTATTTATTACGGGCTAAGAATTTTACTAGCATTTGCTACGAGATTTAAGGACATATTCAATATAAAATATGGAATGATTTCAGCAAGCTTATTGTTAGCGTTAGGTATTGCTTATATTGCAGGACATATTTTAACAGCACCAGGAGTTGGGATTTACTTTGTAGTGGTGTTAGCTTATCTAATAGTAGACCTAGAAATTGAATGATAAAAATAAAAGCTAACTTTTGTTAGCTTTTATTTTTTAGTACAGTAAAATAAAAATAGATGGAAACGTAGCGAGGATTTAAAGGAGGAAAAAATATGAGAATATTGCATATGAATGCAGGAGCAGAAGATGGGGGAGGGAAAACACATATTATTTCACTTCTCGATCAGTTTCCAACTGGTGAAGTAGAATTAGCAGTATTTGAAGATGGAATTGTTGCGAAGGAAGCAAGGGAGTTAGGGATAAAAGTCCATGTGTTTTCACAAAAATCGCGCTATGATTTATCCATTTTAAAGAATATAAGTGAATTTATTAATAAAGAAAAATTTGATGTAGTTCATACACATGGCCCTAGGGCTAATTTCTATGTTTCTTTAATGAAAAAGAGAATAAAGGCAAAATGGGTAACGACTATTCATAGTGATCCATTTCAAGACTTTACTAAACAGGGCTTAAAAGGTTGGATTTTTACGAAATTAAATTTGAAAGCCTTAAAAAATATAGACTTATTTTTCGTTGTAACAAATAGATTGAAAAAAAGCCTGGCAGCATTAGGTATTTCAAATGAAAAGATGCATGTTATTTATAATGGAATTGAATACGATAAGGAAAAAGCAGAAGGCTATAATAAAAAAGAAATGTTCAATATTGATGAAGATGTATTTACGGCAATCCAAGTAGCACGATTACATCCTGTCAAAGGACATGAAGTTTTATTCGATGCGTTACAACAAACAAAATTAGAGAAAATTAAAGTATTATTAGTTGGCGATGGCCCATTAGAAGAAAATCTAAAGTCATTAGCTACTGAAAAAGGGATTAACGATAAAGTAGAGTTTTTAGGACATCGTCAAGATGTAAAACAATTATTTGCGTCGTCACATGTAAATTTATTAACTTCCCATAGTGAAGGGTTCCCACTAGTTTTATTAGAAGCGGCAAATCAACGCGTACCATCAATTGTGACTAGGGCTGGAGAAATTGAACCATTAATCGTAGATGAAACTTACGGATGGATTGTGCCAACAGGTGATGGAAAGGCATTAGCATTAGCTTTAGAAGAAGCGTATGATAAGTGGAAAACTGGAGAGTTAGCAGCAATGGGTAAACATATTTATGAGCATGCTACTATGAACTTCTCACTTCAAAAACTATATGAAGATACAAAGGAAACATATAAGCAATTAATAACGAAAAACTTGTAATGATAGAGAGGATAGTTAACTATGGCAGTACAAACAGTTGATATTCTAGGCGTTCCTTTTTCTACAATGACAATGGATGAAACGGTCCAATATTTAAAAGAACAACTAGAAGCGGAGCGAACTCATACGTTTCAGGTAGTAACAGCAAACCCTGAAATTGTTATGTGCGCAAAAAAGGATGAAAAGTTCTATCAAACATTATTGAATACAGATTTAATTACACCTGATGGTATTGGGGTTGTAAAGGCAAGCGGGATGCTTGGTACACCTTTAAAAGAACGTGTAGCAGGTTTTGATTTAATGTGTAATTTACTTGCGAAGTTATCAGAAGATAGTAAGCCGGTATCTGTTTTCTTATTAGGTGCAAAGCCGCATGTTGTACAAGCTGCAGCAGATCATTTAACAAAGACATATTCAGCTGTATCCATCGCCGGTATACAAGATGGTTATTTTAAACAAGAAGACGAAGAGAATATTATTTCTCGCATTCAAGAAGCAAAACCAGATTTATTACTTGTTGCACTTGGTTTCCCGAGACAAGAGAACTTTATCCAAAACAATAAGCATCGTTTAGAAACGAAAATGGCTGTTGGAGTGGGTGGAAGTTTAGACGTATGGGCTGGAGAGGTAAAACGTGCACCAAAATGGATTCAAGCGATTCATTTAGAGTGGTTTTATAGATTATGCAGTAATCCAACACGCTGGCGTCGTCAGTTAGTATTAGCGGAATTTTTAAAAGAAGTAATGCGTTCGAAAAAGTAGCGAAATATCGCTGCTTTTTTTATTTGTTCATTTTTAATAAATTGAAACTTTAATTAGTGAGGCATCCCCACTGATTATTAGCTCTCACCAATCGGGATAGACGTTTTACTTTTTGGGAATGATGAAGGAGAATTTTTTACACAAAAGTATTTTACTTATACAATTCACACATGTAAAATGATGTGTAAAGACACCTGTGTGAGGAGGACTTCTAGTGGGCAAGGTAAAAGAAATTTCGAAGCGCAAACTACTTGGTATAGCTGGGCTTGGATGGCTATTTGATGCAATGGATGTTGGAATGCTTTCATTTGTAATGGTAGCCTTGCAAAAGGATTGGGGATTAAGTACGCAAGAAATGGGCTGGATAGGCAGTATTAACTCAATCGGTATGGCAGTAGGAGCGCTTATTTTTGGGATACTATCAGATAAAATAGGGCGGAAATCAGTCTTTATTATTACATTATTGTTATTTTCTATCGGTAGTGGTTTAACCGCACTAACAACAACACTTGCAATGTTTCTCGTTTTACGCTTTTTAATTGGTATGGGGCTTGGCGGAGAGCTTCCAGTTGCCTCTACACTAGTATCAGAGAGTGTTGAAGCGCATGAGCGTGGGAAAATTGTTGTGTTATTAGAAAGTTTTTGGGCAGGTGGATGGCTAATTGCAGCTCTTATCTCGTATTTTGTTATTCCTAAATATGGTTGGGAAGTTGCGATGGTATTGAGTGCAATTCCAGCACTATATGCTTTATATTTAAGATGGAATTTACCGGATTCCCCAAGGTTCCAAAAAGTTGAAAAAAGGCCATCTGTTATTGAAAATATAAAATCAGTTTGGTCTGGGGAATATCGTAAAGCAACAATTATGCTATGGATTCTATGGTTTTGTGTTGTCTTTTCCTATTATGGAATGTTCCTTTGGTTACCGAGTGTAATGGTGCTAAAAGGATTTAGTTTAATAAAAAGTTTCCAATACGTACTTATTATGACATTAGCTCAACTTCCAGGATATTTCACCGCTGCTTGGTTTATTGAACGTCTCGGTCGTAAATTTGTTTTGGTTACGTATTTAATTGGGACAGCTTGCAGTGCTTATTTGTTTGGGGTTGCGGATTCATTAACAGTATTAATTGTGGCAGGTATGCTACTATCCTTCTTTAACTTAGGGGCTTGGGGAGCATTATACGCCTATACACCTGAGCAGTATCCAACGGTTATTCGTGGTACAGGTGCAGGAATGGCAGCAGCATTTGGTCGTATCGGTGGTATCCTTGGGCCACTATTAGTGGGATATTTAGTTGCCTCAGAAGCTTCACTATCATTAATATTTACGATTTTCTGTGGATCAATTTTAATTGGTGTATTCGCTGTAATAATACTTGGACAGGAAACGAAGCAACGAGAATTAGTATAAAGTGAAATTTTAAATGTATGCCTGATCGTTTATTACCCTACACTACTCGGCTCTTTCTAAGCAGTTAATGTAGGATAAAGGGGGAGAGGAAACCGAAGGGGTTTCCTTTTTTCTGTTTTTTTAGATAAATAATGGTATAGTAAGAAAAAGGGATTATTTCTTATAAAAGCGAATGTATACAACAGGACATATGGACAAAGAATTAGGTGGTTGAAGAAATGAAAATTTTACTGATTATGGAAGAGGCAGAAGAGAGAAGAGAGTTAGCTGAAAATTTCACTGAAAATATGAGAAATGTAGAATGTTTTGAAGCAAAGACAGGAACAGAATCTTTATTTATGATGAAAAAACATATACCAGACTTTGTTTTTTTAAGTTCCAAATTACTAGATGGTACTGGTTTTGAATATGCAAGTTTATTACGAGAAATAAATTGCTATACAAAATTTATTTTTGTAGGTGAAAACATAGAAGAATCTATTACAGCTTTTCGTTTCCAAGCATTTTATTATTTATTGCGACCATTTCGTGAAGAAGATTTACAATTTCTTTTATATAAAATAGGTAAAGAACAAGGCGAGAAAGCAAAGAGTTATTTGCGAAAACTACCGATAGAAAGTCAAGAGGGCATACGATATATTCTTCCAGAAGATATCGTATATGTAAGTAAAAATAAAGAAAATAAAACTGTTTCAATTTACACAACGAATAATCAGTATATTTCAACATATACACTTCAGGAATTAGAAAATAAGCTAAATGCATATGATTTTTTACGTGTACATAAAAGCTATTTAATTAATATGTCATATGTAAAAGAACTGAAACCTTATTATAATGGCACGTATAATTTGTATTTAGATAGGTATGATGAGCAACCGATTCCAGTCAGTCGTAATTATGTAAAACGCCTTCGAAATAACATTGAATTATAGTAGATAATGAGAGTATTTTAACATGATAAACTGAAAATCCTTCATGATAGGGAGGATTCAAGTTAAATATTCAGAAAATTTAGTACAATCTCCACTAAGAAATAGTATTGGGGGAATTGTATGTGAAGACATTGAAATCGATCTTACTTTGGGGCGTTATTACAGCAGTAGGAGCAGGTGCTTTTGGGGTAATAGCTTTATCACAAGGTGAAACCATTAATGCTGTATGGCTCTTAGTAGCTGCCGTATGTGTATATGCAGTTGCTTATCGCTTTTATAGTAGATTTATAGCGAGAAAGGTTTTTAATTTAGATGATAATCGGCAAACACCAGCCCATACATTAAATGATGGGAAAGACTATGTTCCAACAAATAAGTGGGTATTGTTTGGACATCACTTTGCAGCGATTGCTGGAGCGGGACCTTTAGTAGGACCGATTTTAGCGGCACAAATGGGGTATTTACCAGGGACCATTTGGATTATTGTTGGGGTAGTTGTTGCGGGGGCTGTCCAAGATTTTGTTATTTTATTTGCTTCAATGAGACGTAATGGTAAATCGTTAGGAGAAATGATTAAAGATGAGATTGGACCTGTTACAGGACTAATTGCAATGATAGGTATTTTAGGAATTATGATTATTTTATTAGCAGTATTAGCGTTGGTCGTAGTAAAGGCACTAATCGGAAGTCCTTGGGGAATGTTTACGATAGCAGCAACGATTCCTATCGCTATTTTAATGGGAGTTTATATGCGCTATATTAGGCCTGGTCGTGTTGGAGAAGGATCAGTAATCGGTATTATCCTACTTATTTTATCTCTTGTTGGAGGACAGTATGTAGCAGAAAATCCAACACTTGCAAGTATGTTCACATTTAGTGGTGAAACAATTGCTATTATGCTTATTGTATATGGATTTATTGCATCTGCATTACCAGTTTGGATGCTTTTAGCACCACGTGATTATTTAAGTACATTTTTAAAAGTTGGAACAATTGTAGGGTTAGCAATCGGTATCTTAATTGTAGCACCAGATTTACAAATGCCAGCAGTTTCGAAATTTATTGATGGAACTGGTCCTGTGTTCTCTGGAAACTTATTCCCATTCTTATTTATTACTATTGCTTGTGGTGCAGTGTCTGGATTCCATGCTCTTGTTTCATCAGGTACGACGCCGAAGATGATTGAGCAAGAGGGACACGCACAGCCAATCGGTTATGGAGCAATGTTAATGGAGTCGTTTGTAGCAGCGATGGCGATGATTGCAGCTTGTGTATTAACACCGGGAACGTATTTTGCAATTAATAGTCCCGCAGCACTTATCGGTACAGATGTCTCGCAGGCAGCTCAAGTTATTTCCTCATGGGGATTTGCTATTACACCAAATGAACTAAAAGATCTCGCTGTAAATGTTGGAGAGCAAACGATTTTATCACGTACAGGTGGTGCGCCAACATTAGCGATAGGTATGGCATATATTTTCTCACAAGTAATAGGTGGAACGGCCATGATGGCATTTTGGTATCATTTTGCGATTCTCTTTGAAGCCCTATTTATTTTAACAACGATTGATGCCGGAACGCGTGTCGGCCGATTTATGATTCAAGATATTTTAGGGCATGTATATAAGCCATTTGGGAAAACGGATTCTACATTAGCAAATGTAATCGCTACAACATTATGTGTATTAGGGTGGGGATATTTCTTATACCAAGGGGTAATAGATCCGCTCGGTGGAATTAATACATTATGGCCACTTTTCGGTATTGCAAATCAAATGCTAGCAGGTATTGCATTATTACTTGGAACGACAATTTTGTTCAAAATGGGAAAAAAGGCGTACGTTTGGGTAACACTTATTCCAACTGTCGGGTTGCTGATTGTAACAATGACGGCGGGGTATCAAAAGCTATTTCATGAAAATCCTAAAATTGGATTTCTATCGCATGCAAAGGTATTTCAGAGAGCATTAGATGAGGGAAAAGTGTTAGCGCCAGCTAAAAATGTCGCTCAAATGAAGCAAATTATTTTCAATGATTATATTGATGCAGCGCTTTGTGGGATTTTTATGATAGTTGTAATCGCTGTGTTAATTTCAGCACTTCGAATTTGGATACAAGTATTAAGAAATAAGCCAATGCCGTTAAAAGAGGCACCATATATTCCTAGAGATGAAAGTGAGTCGAGGAACTATGCTTAAAAAGCTGTGGCAAGTATGGGGGGAAAGGAAGCGTTTTATTAGTTTGCTCGTTGGGGTACCAAGTTATGAAGTATATGTGGAGCATATGAAAAAGCATCATCCTGAAGAAGAGGTTTTATGTCAAAAGCAATTTTTTGCTGAGGCACAAGAAGCAAGATTTAACGCAAAGGGTGGAAAAATATCACGCTGTTGTTAATGAAAAAGGGCGAGTTTTCGCCCTTTTTATTTTTTGCTGTTTCACGTGGAACAGCAAAAAATAAATAAAAACTTTGGGAATTATAGGGATTTCGTATACAATAAAGTAAGGAAAGGGATAGATAGAAAAGTAAGGAGATCATTTTATGTTAAGGGACTTATTTGTAAATACAACAATTATTCTTTCCTTTATTTTTGTTGGAGGTCAGCTTTTAAGAGATAAGCCGTTAAAAGAAGGATTCTCTTTTGGGCAGAAATGTGTAGTAGGCATTTTTACTGGGATACTAGGTATATTACTAATGTATTTCGGTGTTCGTGTTGGTACCATCCTATTGGATTTACGCTACTTAGCTGTTATTCTAGCTGTTATTATTGGAGGGCCGATAGCGAGTACCATAACAATTATTATGATTTTAGTAACTAGACTGTTGTTTATGGATTATTCATTAGCTTCTCAAGTGGCCTTTTATACAATCATTGCGATAGGAATAGGGAGTATCTTTATTTCGCGTATGAAGCTTTCTTTAGGGGAAAAGTGGGTATGGTTACACGCATATATTTTATCTATTCTAATCCCAGCGTTATATATATGGTTAATTAAAGAGATCCACATAGTGGGATTATATTTAATTTCTAGTATTATTACAGGTTACATAACATTCATAAGTGCAAATTATGTTTTACAATCCAATGAGCTATTTCAAACGATGAAGCAATACGCAACGATAGATGCATTGACAGGTCTAGGAAACGTAAGACAGTTTGATTTAGAGATGAATCGTCATATTAGTAATAAACACTTGAAAAACGATTCACTTTGTTTACTACTTATAGATATTGACCATTTTAAGCATGTAAATGATACGTATGGGCACCCAGCGGGAGACGAAGTGTTAAAACAAGTAGGGCATATTTTGCGAGAAATGTCAGTATTTCCGGATTTGGTTTTTCGAAAGGGTGGAGAGGAGTTTGCGCTTTTGATACCAAGGAAAGGAATAGCTTATGGAATTCATGTTGGGGAACAAACTCGTATAGCTGTTGAAAAACATTCATTTGAATTGTTAGATGGAACAAAAATAAAAATTACAGTTTCGGTAGGGGTTTCAGAGTATGAAGGGGCATCAGAGCAATTTATTCAAGCGGCGGATGATGCGTTATACTACTCGAAACGAAATGGTAGAAATAAGGTCAGCTCTGCATCTTAAAGATAAGATGACCGGAAGACATAAAGCTTATAAAAAACACTCACAGAGGCAATGTATGAACCTTGTGAGTGTTTTTATTTATATATTAGACAAGTTCTTTTGATACAACGAATTTACGATATGCACCATGGTGAGTTGGACCTACGTATTCGTTAATTTTGAATGAGTAACGAATAGCAGCTGTTATGAATTCTTTAGCAGTTTTTACTGCTTCTTTCACAGGTTTTCCTTTTGCAAGTTCTGCTGTAATTGCAGCAGAATATGTACAACCTGCACCGTGTGTATTGGTTGTATCGATTTTTTCTGATTCTAGAAGTTCGAATGTTTCTCCATCATATAGGACGTCGATTGCAGTTTCCGTACCAAGTTTGCTTCCGCCTTTAATTAGTACGTATTTGGGACCTAAAGCGTGGATTTTCTTCGCTGCTTCTTTCATGTCCTCAAGAGAATTAATTTTCACACCGCTTAATTGGTAAGCTTCAAATAAGTTTGGCGTTACAACTAATGCCTTTGGCACAAGAACGTCACGTAAGCAATCGTTCGTTTCAGGGTGTAATGCTTCATCTGCACCTTTACATACCATAACAGGGTCAACTACTACATTTTTGAAATTGTGCTTTTCGATTGTTTCTGCAACCATTTCAATAATTTCTACTGATCCAAGCATACCTGTTTTTAAAGCGTCTACGCCAACACCTTCAATTGTTGTTTCTAATTGTGGTTTTAATGTAGAAGCTGGGATTGGAAATACGTTATGTGCCCAACCGTTATGTGGATCCATCGTTACGATTGTTGTAAGAGATGTCATTCCGTATACGCCCAGTTCTTGGAATGTTTTTAAATCTGCTTGTATACCAGCACCGCCACTTGTGTCAGAACCAGCGATAGTAAGTGCTTTATTTAATGTCATTATGAAAGCCCCCTCGAGTGATATAATGAAAACTATGTTTTCACCATTATATCAATGTTACGAATAAGTACAAAGTGAAAAGTAGATGATTTATTTTAAGAGCTATTTAAAATCTTGTATGCAGGAGAATGAGTATGTTTCGAGATAATCGTACGAATGAATTAGTTATATTAAAGGAAATTGCAGAAACATTAAATACATCAAATGATACATATCATGTATTGCAAGCTGTCCTCGAGAAATTGCTAAGTGTAACAGGTTTAACGACAGGATGGATTTTTCTTGCGGATGAAAATGGGAAGTATACGAAGTTAATTGATTATCAATTACCAGAGGCACTTACATATGAAAATAAACGCCCGATGTGCGAAGGTGAATGTTGGTGTTTACGAGGTTTTGTAGATGGAAAATTAGAGAGAGCCGTTAATATTATTGAATGTAAAAGAATTAATAATGCAATTGAATATAATTGGGGGGATACGGAGGGCATTCTTCATCATGCTACGGTTCCTTTAAAAGCTGGGGGAGAAAAATTTGGGGTGTTAAATGTTGCAAGTCCGGGTAAAACACATTTTTCAGAAGAAGAATTAGTATTACTCCAATCGGTTGCCTTCCAAATTGGTACGGCTTTAAAGCGAACAAAATTATATGAAAATGAAAAGAGAAGAGCACATTATTATGTGAAATTAGAGCGTTTCATTCAAGATTTAAAAATGATTCATAAGTTTAATGTACTACCTGAAAAGGTGGTAAATCACGTAGGTGAAGTATTTCAATGGAATCAAGTAGCGCTTTTTATTAGGGAGGAAAAAGAATTATCTCTGCGAGCGTCTTACGTTCAGGAAGAGTTACAAGAGGATGTAAAAGAGGCGGCCAAGAAGGCGTTAGAACAAGATGAACCAGTTCTAATAAAACATCAAATAGGACATAATGTACATCTAAATCGAGCTGTTATTGCTACACCAATACATATTCAAAACCATATATTTGGTGTTTTATGTGTTAGTTTGAATAATGGAGAGTTTGATGCTAATACAATAGATGTAATTCAAGCATTATCGAACCATGTTTCGTTAATAATAGAGAATTTGAGGTTAAACGAGCAGCGCCGTGAACTTGTACGAATGGAAGAAAGAAATCGGTTAGCAAGAGATTTACATGATTCTGTTTCGCAAAAATTATTTTCATTAACCTTCATGACAAAAGGCGCCGAGGCAGTTTTAAAAGGTAAAAATGAAAAGGTAGATCAATCTTTGCATGAGATGCGTGAACTTGCGCAAGGAGCTTTGAAAGAAATGAGGACATTAATTTGGCAGCTTCGTCCGGCAGGATTAGAAAAAGGATTATTGCCAGCTCTAAAGCAGTACGGTGAAAATTTGGGACTGAAAATTAGGGAGCAAGTTACGGGTGTTCGTGATTTACCTCGTGTAGTAGAAGAAGCTTTGTGGCGCATAGGCCAAGAAGCACTGAACAATGTAAGTAAGCATGCAGGTGTAAAAGAAGCGACGATTTATTTTACAGTGAATGAGAAAAATGTATCATTAGAAATAGTTGATCAAGGAAAGGGCTTTGTGGAAAAGAATATAAAAGAAAAGAAATCACTAGGTATGACTACGATGCGTGAAAGAGTAGAATTAGTTGGTGGAACAATTAAAATTGTAAGTAGTAATAAACGAACGAGCGTAAAAGTAAATGTACCATTATGATGTGAAAATGAGGGAAGTTTGTGAAAATAAAAGTATTGTTAGTTGATGATCATACAGTCGTTTTAAAAGGATTAGCATTTTTCTTAAGTACACAGGAAGATTTAGAGTTAGTTGGAGAAGCGAATAATGGGAAAGAGGCGTTAGTGAAAGTAGGAGAAACAAATCCCGATGTTATATTAATGGATTTATATATGC
The DNA here is from genome assembly GCF_051917185.1 of Bacillus cereus group sp. MYBK108-1. NCBI lineage: Bacteria > Bacillati > Bacillota > Bacilli > Caryophanales > Bacillaceae > Bacillus > Bacillus cereus group sp. MYBK108-1. The sequence goes on along the minus strand of NZ_JBQAHZ010000025.1, from coordinate 39,226 downwards.
CTGAAATGGATGGTGTTGAGGCGACGGCATATATAAAAAAAGAGTATCCAAATGTGAAAGTAATTGTATTAACTAGCTTTTCTGATCAGGCGCATGTGTTACCTGCATTAAGGGCTGGAGCAAGTGGGTATATTTTAAAAGATGTAGAACCAGATCAGCTTGTTGAGGCTATTCGAAGCGCATATAAAGGTAATATTCAATTACATCCGGATATAGCAAATGCTCTTCTCTCTCAAACATTACCTGTAGAAGAAAAGGAAGAAGAACCTTTTATTCAAGTGGATGTGCTAACAGCGAGAGAAAATGAAGTATTGCAGCTATTAGCGAAAGGGATGAGCAATAAGGAAATTGCATCTGTTTTAGTTATTACAGAAAAGACGGTTAAGGCGCATGTAAGTAGTATTTTGAGTAAGTTGAATTTATCTGATCGTACGCAAGCGGCATTATATGCAGTTAAAAATGGAATTGTATAAGACGAAAGTCGTAAGACCAAGTTCGCCTTTAGAAGGTGGACTTTTTTTATGGAAAAATACGTCTATGTGAGGACGAAATTGTCTTTATATAAAGATAAAATATGTTTGTAAGCAACAAAACAACAATTACAAGGGATACCTTTTTTGAAAGCATATAACAACATAAGAGTGAGTACTAGGAGGAATAAATAATGGCAACAGTTTTATTCGTTAAAGCAAATAACCGTCCAGCGGAACAAGCAGTTAGTGTAAAATTATATGAGGCATTTTTAGCAAACTATAAAGAAGCACACCCAAATGATACAGTAGTAGAACTTGATTTATATAAAGAAGAATTACCATACGTAGGCGTAGACATGATCAATGGTACATTCAAGGTAGGTAAAGGATTTGATTTAACAGAAGAAGAAGCAAAAGCAGTAGCAGTTGCTGATAAGTATTTAAATCAATTCCTAGAAGCTGATAAAGTTGTTTTCGGCTTCCCATTATGGAACTTAACGATTCCAGCAGTATTGCACACATATATTGATTATTTAAACCGTGCTGGTAAAACGTTCAAATATACGCCAGAGGGTCCAGTTGGCCTAATCGGAGATAAGAAGATTGCATTATTAAATGCACGAGGCGGCGTATATTCAGAAGGGCCAGCAGCTGAGGTAGAAATGGCTGTTAAATATGTAGCAAGTATGATGGGCTTCTTCGGCGCAACAAACATGGAAACAGTAGTTATTGAAGGGCATAACCAATTCCCAGATAAAGCAGAAGAAATCATCGCTGCAGGTCTTGAAGAAGCAGCTAAAGTAGCAAGTAAATTTTAATTAAAATTATACTCGTCACTCGAAAAAACAGCATTAACGTTTATATGTTAATGCTGTTTTTTTATATTTTTAGTTCATCAGCAAGTTTTTCTAATGTATTTCGATCTTGTATATAATATGTTCGGCCTTCTTTTCTTAAATAATTTTGTTGGCAAAACTGATTTAATACATATAAAAGATGACGGTAGCTGACATTTAAATATTCCGAGGCCTCGGTATGCTTTTCTATATAACAATTATTTTGCTCTGTTAATAAAATAAAAGCAGCTAATCGATTTTCAAAAGGATAACTATAGTTTTTTGCGTAATTTTCAGTGCGAGTAATTGTCTTTTCTCCAATAAATTTACATAAGTGCTGTAAAAACGTTGCATCTTGTAATAAAAGTTGCTGACAATCTTTAAGAGGAAGTGCCAAACACACACAATCTTCTAGTACTTCAACGGACTTAGTAATATTTTCTACCCCTATTAATCCTAATTCCCCGATAAAAGATGGTGCTTGAATAAAATTAATTAATGAAACCTTCCCGTTTTTATGACTCATATATATTTTGGCTCTCCCAGAAATTAAGTAATAGAGATAAGGGAGAGCATTTCCTTCACTACATATCATCTCTTTCGTTTGAAAAGAATGCAGCTCTACATATGGCAAGACATGAAATGAAAATAGGGTATGGAATTGATGGATTCGCATGTATTGATAAATTTCTTCCTCATTTTTGCTGATTTTCATATTTTCACCCCTATGTATAGTATGAGATATCTCCTATTATCTTTACAAGAAGGAATGATACGATTTATGTAAATTTGTTTTTGTAGAAAAGAGAGTGTGATGAATTTATGAAAAAATATAAAACATTGTTATTTGATGTAGATGATACATTACTAGACTTCCAAAAGGCTGAAAAAGTGGCTTTACGGGTACTTTTTGAAGAGAAGGGAATCCCTTTAACAGACGAGATAGAGGCTCGTTATAAAAAAATAAATAAAGGTCTTTGGGATGCTTTTGAAAAAGGTGAACTATCACGCAATGAAGTTGTAAATACACGATTCTCTCTGTTGTTTAAAGAGTATGGAGAAGAAGTAGATGGAATATTATTCGAAAATAATTACCGTAACTACTTAGAAGAAGGAAATCAACTCATGCAAGGTGCATTTGAATTTATAAATCAAATTCAAGGGGAGTATGAATTGTATATAGTGACAAATGGTGTTTCTAAGACGCAAGATAAACGTTTGCGCAATGCAGGGTTACATTCATTATTTAAAGATGTCTTTGTTTCGGAAGATACAGGTTTTCAAAAACCGATGAAAGAGTATTTTGATTATGTTTTTGAACGGATTCCTAACTTTGCACCTGAAGAAGGGCTGATTATTGGTGATTCATTAAGCGCTGATATTAAAGGTGGATATGTAGCGGGAATTGATACTTGTTGGTTTAATCCAGAAAGGAAATTAAATGATAGTGGGATTATACCGACATATGAAGTGCATAATTTTGAGGAGTTAGAAGCGTTATTGAAGCAGCATGTGTAATAAAAAAATAGGCAGTGGAGCTTTCGTCCCCACTGCCTATTTTTATTAATTTTTATTTTCGTTATGTTTTGGGAGTGGAAAGGCATTCCCGATAGCAGCTGCACCAAGCATGGGCAATAGTAAATTAAGCGGGAAAAACATAAGTAATAGTAATGTTATAGCTATTGGCTTTCGTAACGCATAGCTTGAAATTGCTGTTGTTACGATGGCAACAGATGCTACTGGATCTATAGGAAGAATAGATGCTACAGCGTATCCGATACTTGACCCAGAAAATATAATTGGGAAGATATGTCCACCTCGCCACCCTGTGCTCAAACAAACGGCAGTAATGCACAACTTTAAAATCCCTGAAAGAAGTAGTATCCAAAAAGATAAATGGCTCCATTCAACAACTAATTCTTTTAATTGATGTTCCCCTGAAAATAATGTGTACGGAAGAAAGGTTCCCGCAATTCCTAATAAAATACCACCGATAATTCCGAGTGTCAGCTTGTATTCTCTAAAAGGGTGAATTAACTTTTCTAATGTGAATTCTAACTTGAAATAAAAGAAACCAACTATAGCACCGATACTAGCAAGTGGAAGAAATGCAATCCATTCATTGAAAGAAAGTGTACCTTCCCCGAAATCAACAATAAAGGATCCACGATTATCAAGTTTACTCAGTAGTAAATAAACAGAAAAACCTGCGAAAGTAGTAGCTAAGTATACAATCGCTTTTTTTCCTTTAGAAAAAGCAGCAATTTCTTCCCCCTCATTTTCATTTGGTGCTAAATAACCGAATAATGGTGCGTTAAAAATGACACTTAAAGTAGCGCCAATTCCGATCTCGGTTAGCTCATTCATACCCTTTAAGGCAAATTTAAAGCGATCCCCTACCCATGTGCACAGTCCGCCTATAATTCCAACTAGTGCGGCTTCTGGACCAAGACTAGCACCGAAAATTAAAACAATAATCGCTGTTAAAGTAGCCCGATGGACAAAGCGATATTCGATTCGACCAGTTTTTTTATATTCAGCCATTACTTCAGGCATAAGGCGTGGGTATGTACCGAAATGTTTTTGTGATAGACCAACAAGGACCCCGCCAATTATTGTTACGCAAAGGGTGTAATAAGAGGGAAAAGAGAGAACTTCAGGCAAGTATCCCCAAATAAAGTGGATTCCAATATTTATTGTGACTAAAAATAACCAGACTGTAGCTCCTACTATAGATCCTAGAAGAATGCCATATAGAGCAAGTATGTAATGCATATCTTTTTTATTTGTCATGTTATACCTCCGTTATGTAAATCTTAGTAGGGAAAAAAGTGAAATATACTAGTGAAAAATGGATTGAATATATATAGTATCTTTTTGAAAAGATGGCCTATTCAACATATAGGCTAACTTTTGGGGAATTTGAATTTATAGGTTAAATTACTTATTTAATTTTATAGACTGATTTGAGGTTTTTAAAGGTCTTTTTTGAAATAGACTAGAATATATTTCTTTTGTTGCTTTATATGAAACTGTTAACATTTATTTTAGAACATTCAGAAAAACTGTTTGACATTAGGAAATTATTGCTATAAAATCAACGGTAATTGCATAGTCTTATCAAGAAAAGGTGGAGGGACAGGCCCGATGAAACCTTGGCAACAGCCGTATAACGGAATTGTGCCAAATCCTGCAGGTAGTAATCCTGAGAGATAAGAAAGAGCCTTTAGAGCGTGTTTTCAAACTGCTCCTTTCTTGTTTTCAGGAAAGGGGCAGTTTTTTATTTTGTATAAAAGAAAGGAGAATGAGAGATGGGAGAATCATGGGGAAAAGGAACAATTTGTGTGCAAGGTGGCTATACGCCAAAGAATGGTGAACCACGTGTTTTACCACTTTATCAAAGCACAACGTATAAATACGATACTTCGGATGATTTAGCAGCTCTATTTAACTTAGAGGCAGAAGGATATATTTATACACGTATTGGAAACCCTACTTTAGCAGCATTTGAGCAGAAGTTATCAGATTTAGAAGGCGGTGTAGGAGCTGTTGCAACGGCTTCTGGGCAAGCAGCTATTATGCTCGCAGTTTTAAATATTTGTAGTAGTGGAGACCATTTACTTTGCTCTTCAACTGTTTACGGGGGAACGTTTAATTTATTTGGGGTGAGTTTACGTAAGCTTGGCATTGATGTTACGTTCTTTAATCCAAATTTAACGGCAGATGAAATTACGGCACTTGCTAACGATAAGACGAAACTTATCTATGCAGAATCATTAGGAAATCCAGCGATGAATGTTTTAAATTTCAAAGAATTTTCAGCTGCCGCTAAAGAATTAGAGGTACCTTTTATCGTTGATAATACATTAGCAACTCCTTATTTATGCCAAGCGTTTGAATATGGGGCAAATATTATTGTTCATTCTACGACTAAATATATCGATGGGCATGCGAGCTCTTTAGGCGGTATTGTAATTGACGGTGGAAACTTTGATTGGACAAATGGAAAATATCCTGAGCTTGTTGAACCAGATCCAAGTTATCACGGTGTAAGTTACGTTCAAAACTTTGGTGCAGCAGCATATATTGTGAAAGCACGTGTTCAACTATTAAGAGATTATGGAAATTGTATGAGCCCATTCAATGCATATATTAGCAATATTGGCTTAGAGACTTTGCATTTACGAATGGAGCGTCATAGCGAAAATGCTCTTGCAGTTGCTAAGTGGCTTGCTAATCATGAACGTATTGAATGGGTGAATTATCCAGGCTTAGATAGTAATGAAAATTACTCATTAGCACAACAGTACTTGAAAAAAGGTGCTAGTGGTGTTTTAACTTTCGGTATTAAAGGCGGATTAGAAGCAGCAAAAGAATTTATCGCAAATGTAAAACTAGCAACTCTTGTAACGCACGTAGCTGATGCACGAACTTGCGTTATACATCCTGCTAGTACGACGCATAGACAATTAAATGCTGAAGATCAGCGTTTAGCTGGTGTTACATCTGATTTAATTCGTTTATCGGTTGGTATAGAAGATGTTTTTGATATTATTGCAGATTTGGAAGCAGCTCTAGTTGGAGGCAAAACACATGCCGATCATAATTGATAAAGATTTACCGGCTCGCAAAGTGTTGCAAAAAGAAAATATTTTTGTAATGACGAAGGAGCGGGCAGAAACACAAGATATACGTGCTTTAAAAATTGCTATATTAAATTTAATGCCAACGAAACAAGATACAGAGGCGCAATTACTTCGCTTAATTGGAAACACACCGTTACAATTAGATGTTCATTTGCTTCATATGGAATCACATCTATCGCGTAATGTAACGCAAGAACATTTAACAAGCTTTTATAAAACGTTTCGTGATATTGAAAATGAAAAGTTTGATGGGCTCATTATTACAGGAGCGCCAGTGGAGACCCTTGCTTTTGAAGAGGTAGATTATTGGGAAGAGCTTAAACATATTATGGAGTATTCAAAAACGAATGTAACATCTACGCTCCATATTTGCTGGGGGGCACAGGCTGGCTTGTACTATCATTATGGTGTTCCAAAGTATCCCCTTAAGGAAAAAGTGTTCGGTGTATTTGAACATGAAGTTTGCGAGCAACATGTGAAATTATTACAAGGATTTGATGAATTGTTTTTTGCTCCGCATTCTCGTCATACAGAAGTACGAGAGAATGATATTAGAGGAGTGAAAGAATTAACATTGTTAGCAAACTCTGAAGAAGCAGGTGTTCACCTTGTTATTGGGCCAGAAGGAAGGCAAGTGTTTGCTCTTGGACATAGCGAATATAGTTGTGAGACGTTAAAACAAGAATACGAACGAGATCGTGACAAGGGATTAAATATTGATGTGCCAAAAAACTATTTTAAACATAATAATCCAGATGAAAAGCCGCTTGTTAGGTGGAGGAGTCATGGTAATTTATTGTTTTCTAATTGGTTGAATTATTACGTGTATCAAGAAACCCCTTATATATTGTAAAGAAAGATTGTGTAACACGTGGCAACGTTTTCCTTGTAAAGATTAACCTTTATTTTTCCGAATGTTCAAAATACATTGTTTTTCAGATTTTTTACTCATATAATTTCATCTAAACACAATTTTTGAGGGGTGGACAGTACTATGAAAGAAATTCAAGTTGGGTTATTAGGTCTTGGGACAGTTGGCAGTGGTGTGGTTCGTATTATTACGGATCATCAAGAACGACTCATACACCAAGTAGGTTGCCCAGTGAAGGTAACGAAAGTATTAGTGCAAAACATTGAGAAAGAGAGAGAGGTAGAGGTACCTTCTACTCTATTAACACAAGATGCAAATGAAATTTTAGATAATCCAAATATTGATGTTGTTATTGAAGTGATGGGTGGCATTGATGATGCAAAATCATATATTTTACAAGCTTTAAAAAGCGGAAAGCATGTTGTAACTGCAAATAAAGACTTAATGGCATTACATGGAGCTGAATTATTAGCGACAGCAAAAGATAATAAGGCTGATTTATTCTATGAGGCGAGTGTGGCAGGGGGAATTCCAATTTTACGCAGTATCGTAGAAGGGCTTTCTTCAGATCTTATTACGAAAGTAATGGGAATTGTAAATGGAACAACAAATTTTATTTTGACGAAAATGTCAGACGAAGGGAGAGCATATAACGACGTGTTAAAAGAAGCCCAACAACTTGGATTTGCAGAAGCAGATCCAACATCAGATGTAGAAGGTTTAGATGCAGCAAGAAAAATGACGATTTTAGCTACCCTCGGTTTCTCTACAAATGTAGAGCTTGGAGATGTGAAAGTAAAAGGGATTACCTCTATTACAGAGGAAGATATTGAATACAGTAAGAGCTTAGGTTATACAATTAAATTAATCGGTCTTGCAAAACGAGATGGTGAAAAATTGGAGGTTACAGTTGAACCAACTTTACTTCCAAATACACATCCTCTTGCAGCAGTACAAAATGAATATAACGCTGTGTATGTGTACGGTGAAGCAGTTGGGGAAACGATGTTTTATGGACCAGGCGCAGGAAGTTTACCGACAGCTACAGCTGTTGTTTCGGATTTAGTTGCTGTAATGCAAAATATTAGATTAGGGGTAACAGGAAATAGTGCTGTAGTCCCACAATATCAAAAAGTATTAAAAGAGCCAGACGAAATTGTCGTGAAAAAGTTTTTAAGACTGCATGTAAAAGACGAAATTGGTGTATTTGCAAAAATTACTTCATTGTTCTCTGAGCGCGGAGTTAGCTTTGAGAAAATTATTCAAATGCCGCTTGAAGAGAAAGGAAAGGCTGAAATTGTAATTGTAACGCATCGTGCGTCTCTTGCTGATTATGATTATATTCTACATACGTTGCAAGGGTATGAAGAAATAGATTGTTTGAAAGCGAACTATCGAATTGAAGGGGATGCTAAGTAGTATCTCTTACCATAAAACAGAAAGAGCCTATTAAGCAGCTTGCTTAATAGGCTCTTTTCTATTTAAAATCTGCGTACCAACTTGAATAAATGCTTGGATAATCCAGCCTGTTGTAAAGGATAAGATGATTGTTCCAAAATAGATAGGTCCATCTAATAAAAAGCTTAACGTTAAAAATAAAAAGGCTAATGAAATCTCTGTTCTTCTAAACGTCCATTTTTTCTTCTCGGCAACCGTTAAAACGAAAGCTTCTTGAGGCGCTGCACAAAGGTTTGTAGAGACGTAAAGACCAATTCCAGCTCCAACGAATAGATTTCCGCAAATAAGTGTTATATATTTTGGAAGAGAGCGGATAGCGTCCATAATAGTTGTAATGGAACCAATCCAATCAACAAAAAGAGAAATAAGAACCATCGTTACAATTGTACCGATTGTAATTTGTTTTCTATTCCAAAAGAGTACGATAAGTGTAAAGGCAAAGTTAATCATGAAAATCCAAAAACCAATACTTATCCCAAAATTTTGATATAGTGCAATAAAGAAGGAATCATAAGGGCTAAGTCCAAAGGAAGTAATTGTCGTCATCATATTAATACCGATGGCAAGAATGAGTAAACCGCCAATGAAAAATATATATTCTAATTTGAATCGAAGCATAGTTGTATATCCTTTCTAAATGTATTTGCTAGGAAAGGATATATTGTGGAAAGCTTACCAGGTCAAGGAAGAATTTTTGTGAGAAGGGGAAAATGAGATGACAAATATAAGAAAGATTGCTGAACTTGCTGGAGTATCTGTTTCAACTGTTTCACGTGTACTAAATAATCATCCGTACGTAAATGAACAGAAACGAAAAGAAATTTTAGCGATTATAGAAGAATTAAATTACACGCAAAACGTGAATGCAATTCATTTAGTGAAAGGAAAAACGAATGTAATTGGCGTTTTATTGCCACACGTAAATGATCAATATTATAGCGCTATTATCGAGGGGATATCAAAAGAGACAGCAAAGAATAATTATAATATGATGCTTTGCCAGACGAATTATAGTGAAGAAAGAGAACTAGAAATTTTGAATATGTTAAAAATGAAAAAGCTTGATGGGGTTATTATTTGTTCTCGGACAAATAGTAAGGAGAAGCTTGAAGAATATACGAAATTCGGCCCGATTGTTATGTGTGAAGAAATAGATTCGAAGTATATTTCAAGTGTACATATCGATTACTACAAAGTATTTTCACGTGGGATGAAAAGCTTAATAGATGCCGGTCATACACGTATTGGATATTGTATTGGAAGAAGTAATAGCGTTAATAGCCAAAGACGAAAGAAGGCGTACGAAGATTCGCTTCAACAGAGTATCGTAACATCGTTAGAGACCTGGAAATTTGAGGGATGTTTTACAGTGGAAGATGGACGCAATGTAATTAGAGAATGGGCTCATATGTCAGTAAAACCGACGGCGTTCCTTGTATCTTGTAACCATATTGCAGCGGGGATGGTTACAGAAGCAAAAAAACAAGGAATTCGTATTCCAGAGGATATTACGATTATCGGGTGTGATGATCAAGAGGTGGCAGATATATTGGGTATAACGACGATTTCGCATTCTAGTAAAAACGTTGGAGTAAAAGCGTTTGAATTATTATATGAAAAGATTAATGAAGAGAAATTAGATGTGAAGCATATAGAGTTATTACCAGAGTTAATAGATAGAGAAACGACATAATTGAGAAGGTGTGAAAATCGCTTTTCAAAATTTCGTTTGGTATAATTATGGACAATCTATGAGGGCTAAAAGGGGTTTTGATATGAGATCAAAAGTAGTAAAAGTAATTCTACTCATTACAATTGCATCTTTCTGTTTATTTGCATATGGCTTTGTTTCAGGTGTAAATGATGTATTAAATCCGAAAGCTTCAAATTTAATTAAAAAGACCGATGTAGTGGCAAAAGAGAAAAAGAAAACGGGAACGTTACAAATCGTTAGTTTAGGTGATTCATTAACGCGTGGCGTTGGTGATAAAGAAGGAATTGGCTATGTTGGGCGAATGAAAGAGGATTTACAAAAAGATTATAAGCAAAAAATTGCATTAACAAATTTAGCAGTTAGTGGTGCAAAAATGCCCGATTTATTAAAACAAATTGAAAGTAATGGCGCTCAATATTCAATTAAGCAAGCAGATGTAATTGTGTTAACGATTGGTGGAAATGATTTGTTCCCAGGCTGGGAATCACTTGGGAAAATAGATTTAGAGACGTATCGTCCTGACACAGAGACGTTTCAAAATGAAGCAAAGAAAATTATAGAAGAAATTCGTAAATTAAATACAGATAGTCCGATTTTTTGGCTTGGTTTATACAATCCTTTTGAAGATGTAGAAGATTTAAAAGGGTCTTCAAACATTGTTGTGGACTGGAATGCATCTTTAGAGAAATTAGCGCTAAACAATAAAAATGTGTATATTACACCGACATTTGATTTATTCCAAAACCGCGGGAAAGATTTATTATACTCTGATCATTTTCATCCGAACGAAGTAGGTTATACGTATATGGCAGAACGTTTAGTTCAAAATGTTGTAAGTAAATTAAAACTAGAACAAGGAGGGGTAAAATGACGACGATACTTTCTGTACGAGACTTGAAGAAGGTAATTGGAAAGAAGACTCTTGTAGAGAATATTTCCTTTGATGTAAAGCAAGGAGAAGTGTTCGGGTTCTTAGGACCAAATGGTGCTGGAAAGACGACTACCATTCGAATGTTAGTCGGATTGATTAAGGCGACAGAAGGTACGATTTCTATCGGTGGTTATTCGATTAAGGAAAATTTCAGAGAAGCGATGCGTCAAATTGGGAGTATCGTTGAAAACCCAGAGTTGTATACATATTTAACGGGATGGGAAAATTTAAAGCAATTTGCTCGTATGTTAGGTGATATATCAGATGAACGTATTATTGAAATTGCTGAAATGGTTCATTTAGATGAAAGAATTCATGACAAGGTAAAAACGTACTCACTTGGTATGAAACAACGCCTTGGAATTGCACAGGCGCTCCTTGGAAATCCGAAATTGCTCATATTAGATGAACCAACGAATGGTTTAGATCCAGCAGGGATTAGAGAACTTAGGGAATTTATACATAAGCTTGTAAAAGAAGAAAATATGAGCGTGTTTATTTCAAGCCACTTGCTAAGTGAAGTGCAAATGATATGCGATCGCGTTGCTATTATTCATAAAGGAAAGATGATAACAGTTGCCAAGGTTGAAGAATTAATTAAAACAGCAAGTGATCGTGTAGAATGGATTGTTACACCGATTTCTAAGGCGAAAGATATGCTAGAAGCGGCCGAAGAAGTAAGGGAAGTGAGTGTAGAAGGCGATCGATTACTATGCCGCATGGATATTGCATCTATAAGTAGTTGGAATAAACACTTTGTCGCAAATGAAATAGATGTACATAGCGTTAAGGAGCTTGTATTTACGCTAGAAGATTTATTTATTGAACTCACAAGGGGTGAGCAGCATGCGTGAATTTGCGAATCTAGTTTTAAATGAATCAGAAAAGATTTACCGCAAGAAACGTATTTTTGTTGTCATGCTTATTTTAGCAATCTTGATCCCGCTTTTTGTGTACGCGCAGTATCGTGAAATAGAAACGACACAAAAAAGACTCGGTACAACTGATTGGAAGGTTTCATTGCAACAGCAAATTGTTGATTCTCAGAACCGGTTGAACAATTCTAGGTTGCCAGAAGAATGGCGTGATTGGTTAAAGGTAAGAGTTGAGCAACAACAATATTATTTAGATCATGATATTAATCCGATGGCACCGGGTGCACCGACTTTTGTCAGAGCATTTATTGAACAAGGAATTACATTATTTATTCCGCTTCTCGTAATGATTGTCGCCATTGATATCGTTTCAGGAGAACGAAGTGATGGGACGATGAAGATGTTACTTACGCGGCCGATTCGGCGCTGGAAAATACTCCTTAGTAAATACGTGACGATGTTATTTTTCATTTCGCTCATACTGTTTCTTGTAGGTTTGTTTGCTTACATATTATCAGGGCTTGTATTTGGATACTCGGGATGGAATTTACCTGTTTTAACAGGATTCGTCATTGATAAGGAAACGTTAAATACGAACTTTGTGCATCTTATTCCGCAGTGGCAATACATCTTAATGGCGTATGGACTAGCCTGGTTTGTTGCTATCGTTGTCGGAACTATATCATTTATGGTCTCTGTTTTAATTCGTAATACACCAGCTGGTATGGGCGTTATGCTAGCTGCATTAATTGCAGGCGGTATCTTAAGCTCGTTCGCAACATCTTGGGAAGGCGCGAAATATATTTTTAGTGTGAATTTATCATTAACGGATTATTTATCAGGAAAATTACCTGCATTACAAGGCTTATCAATGGGATTTTCTTTGATGAATTTAACTGTTTGGGCAGTTGTTTCCCTTATTATTTCGTTCTTAGTATTTACAAAACAGGATATGTTGAATTAATTAGACAGGAAGTGACAGTATGGAAAATGTTTTAAAGAATGATTGGGGACCATTATTGGCACCAGAATTTGAGAAAGAGTATTATCGTACTCTATCCAGTTTTTTGACAGAAGAGTACAGCACGCATGTTGTTTATCCGAAGGTAGAAGATATTTTTAACGCTCTTCAGTATACAAGTTATGAAAATACAAAGGTTGTTATTTTAGGACAAGATCCATATCATGGACCGAATCAAGCGCATGGTTTAAGTTTTTCTGTACAACCTGGTGTTAAAACACCACCATCATTGTTAAATATGTATAAAGAACTTCGAGATGAATATGGTTATGAAATCCCGAATAACGGTTATTTAGTAAAATGGGCGGAACAAGGAGTATTACTACTAAATACCGTATTAACAGTTCGTCAAGGCGAAGCAAATTCTCATAAGGGAAAAGGATGGGAGCACTTCACAGATCGTGTGATTGAACTGTTGAACGAACGTGCAAAGCCAGTTGTTTTCATATTGTGGGGGCGCCATGCGCAGGCGAAGAAGAAGTTAATTACGAATCCGAATCATCATATTATCGAATCTGTACATCCAAGCCCATTATCGGCAAGACGTGGTTTCTTTGGTAGTAAGCCATATTCTAAAATAAATACGATTTTAGCTAATATGGGCGAAAGAGAAATTGATTGGGAAATTCCAAATTTATAAATAGAAAAGGTAGTTAACAGTTGTTAACTACCTTTTTATTATTGTTGTTCGTTCTTTAATTTTGCATCTAGTACAAAAGTACCAAATGGGATAACTGATGAAACGAATGCTCCAAGTGCCCATAAAATTGATTTACGGTGTACGATTGTTACTTGAATTACTGCAAAGATGAATAGAATAAATAGAACACCATGAGCCATGCCTGTAATTTTAACAGCTGTTGCAAATCCTGCAAAATATTTCAATGGCATTGCTACAAATAATAGTAATAGGAAAGAAATACCCTCAACTAGTCCAATTGCTCTTAATCGTCCGATTGGTGTAGATAACATAAAGTAGCCTCCTTTAACGTATGCTTGTATATAGTAAATTTGTATTCTTTTTCAAAATAAAATAGTCTATTTTGTTTCATTATATACAAAAAGAAAGTTTACACTACGAGAATAGTGCAAAGTTCAAAATATAGTCACAAAAGCATGAGAATTTAAATAAAAACCTATTTGAAGTATTTGACTTCAAATAGGTTTTGTGAATGAAAATATTAAACAAGTACATCCGTTTTTAAAACGAATTTCTCTACAACTTTTGCAACACCATCGTTCATATTTGTATCTGTTACGTAGTTCGCAATTTCTTTAATATCATCAGGTGCATTGCCCATTGCAACGCCAAGACCAGCAAATTCAATCATTGCTTGGTCGTTATAGCTATCGCCCATTGCGATAACTTCTTCACGCTTAATGCCAAGCTTTTGAATCAGTTTGTTTAAGCTCGTTCCTTTTGTAACACCGGCTTCTGTAAATTCTAAGAAGAATGGTTTCGAACGCATCACGCTTAATTGGCCTTCTAGTTGTTTTTGTAGTTTCTTTTCAACTTCAACAAGGCGTTCAGCCTCTTTATTCATTAATACTTTTACTACAGGCTCTTTAACTGCGGCTTTAAAGTCATCTACTACAACAATTGGCATACCGGTAATATCGCCCTCAATTTCAGTATAAGGATTATTTTCTTCCGTTACGATATCATCGCCCATATAAGTATGAATCCATACATCTTCAGTTTGACTAATTTCAAATAGGTTGTGAACGATTTCAGGAGATAGCGTACTACTAAAGATTTCTTCGTTTGTTTTACAGTTAATAATTTTTGCGCCATTAAAAGATAGAATGAAACTGCCGTATTCTTCTAAGCGAAGTTCTTTGGCTACATTGCGCATACCAAACGTTGGACGTCCAGAAGCAAGTACAACCTTTACACCTTGCTCTTGTGCAGTCATTAACGCTTCTTTCGTACGAGGTGAAATAGTATGGTCATCACGTAATAAAGTATCATCTAAATCTAAAACAATCATTTTATAAGTCATATAGAAAATTCCTTTCTTTAATTGAAATCAAAATACATGTTCATGAAGATGTTGAGGAATAATAGTAAGACATCAAACCTCTTTGAAAAGAAGTAGATAAATTATTATGAGTTGTTGCTCATAATATTGGTTAATAATCATTGGGGAAGAATAAAACCCCAATGATTAAAGTTTGATTTTATCGTAACAACTCTAAAGGTAGAGTGCAATAATGGAAGTTTTCCAATTTAAGATATTTGTTTTGCAGCGGAACGAGAAAATAGTATTTCTAGCAAGATTGCCATTACAGATCCAAGAACGAGACCATTACTTAAAAACGATGCTAGAAATGGTGGAAGTGTGGAATATGCTCCTGCTGGAACAAACATAACTCCGACTCCTGTAAAGATTGAAAGACCGGCTACTTTAAATAATCGTTCTTTATCCTGGACAGTTTCGTATTCTCGAAAGGCGAGACCAATCATGCTTGCGAATACAGGATAAATAGCGGCATAACCAACTGCAACAGGGATTGCTGCAAAGAATGAAGTAATCTTTGGAAATATACTAACGACAATAATAAAGCTTGACCCTAATATAAATGGGAGACGTTTATAAATATTAGTCGTTGCAATAAAACCTGCTGATCCAGAAATAGCGACAGGCCCAATAGCTGAAAATAGGCCGCCTAGCAATTGGTTGATTCCTGTTATAATGCCAGCTTGTTTAAAACGATCTGATGCAGCGTTTTCTTCATATTTAGAGACAACCTTTTGTACAACGCGAATACTTGCTAACATATTTGTTAGAAGTAAGAGTGTAACGAAAATGACCGTAATTACCATGTTCCATTCAACACGAGGCATTCCGAAAACAAATAAGGATGGAAAACGGATTATGTCTGTCACTGGTGTTATTGGATTAGATAATCCGAAACATGCGAATAATATCCAGCCGCATACGATACTGAAAAGAACGGAATATTGTCCAATAATAGGTAGCTTCATGATGAAAAAGGATAGTAAAATAACAATGAGTGAAAGAATAAATACGTTAGGTTGTACTTCTGTATGTTTTCCATCAAGGCCAAACATTCCCTTTAAGAAGGAGCCACTAAGCTGCGCGACAAGAAGAAATAAATACGTTCCAATGACTGTCGGTGTAAAATAGCGAACGAGTTTATCAATAAGTCCAAAAACGCTAAGAATAATACAAATAATACCGCTTAATAAGAAAGCATATTGAAGAACTTTAAGTGTCTCATTGCTTGATCCAAATAATACGACGCCTAAACTTGCGTAAAGGGAGAAAATTCCCCACCAAAGGCCAGCAGGACCTTCTTGAATAGGAAGTTTATGCCCAAATATAGCTTGCAAGAGACCAGCAAAGCCTAGAACAAATAACGTTCTTTGTACGAATGCGATAGCTTCAGCGCCATTAAGACCATAACTAGTTGCGACACTAATTGGTACAATAAGGCTTCCAGCTAAAATAAATAGTGCCCATTGTAAGGCGGAAAGAAATGTCTTCATTATATCAACCTCTTTCATAGATTCCGTATCTAGTATATACGTATTTTATTTCCACTGGCAAAGATTGTAGATAGAGAAAAGAGTTGAAACACGGTATGAATGCACGTAAGCAATTATGGATAGCAGTTATATGTATGACTTTTGTTGTAATTCTAGGAACGATAGGATTTATGACGATTGAAGAGATTAGTTTGTTTCAAGCATTTTGGATGACAATGATTACTGTATTGACTGTTGGATACGGAGATGCTGTTCCTGTAACGCAAGCGGGGAAAGTATTTGCGCTTCTTATTATTCCTGTTGGCGTAGGTATTGTTACGTATGCAATTGGGGTAGTGGCAGCTATGATTATTGAAGGGAATTTATTTCATGCAGTACGGAGGAAGAAGATGGATAAACAAATAGCGCAGTTGAAAAATCATATTATAGTATGTGGTTGCGGTAGAGTGGGGCTTCAAGTTGTACATGAATTGCAAGAAAAGAATATTCCATTTGTCGTTGTTGATAAAGATGAAAGTATATTGGAGCAGGAAAAGCTTTTATTTGTACATGGAGATGCAACGGAAGATCAAGTATTACATAATGCCGGAATTTTAAAAGCAGCTGGTTTAGTTGCTATTGTTGCAAATGATGCCGAAAATGTATTTATTACATTAACAGCAAGAGGGTTAAACGATACGATTAAAATTGTGGCGAGATCTGAAAAGCCAGAAACTGAAGAGAAATTAAGGCGTGCCGGTGCAAATAAGGTTATTAATCCATCTAGTATGGCGGGTATTCATATCGCAAAAGGTATTGCAAATCCATTAACCGTTCATTATATTGATACAGTGTTGTATGGAATAGAACAGTCGTTTGTCATTGAAGAAATTCTAGTTGGAAAAGATTCAATATTAGTTGGTAAATCGTTACTAGAGAGTAATGTAAGGAATCAGTTTGATGTAACAATATTAGCGATTTCAAGAAATGGGGATATTATACATAATCCAGCAGGGCAGGAAAAATTGAAAGAACGTGATATGATAATAGTATTTGGTTCAGTAGAGAAATTGGGGCAATTCGAGAAAGAATTACAAAGTACGAGGTGAGAAGGAATGCAAATATCTAGCGACAAGATTTTAAATAAAATGGCGAATGAAATTGCGAAGGCAAAAAGTAGTGAAGGACAAAAGTCAAAAGAACATTTATTAGTTGTGCGTGCTTTATGTGACTTATTATTAGATGAACAAGTTGAAACATCTACATATAGAGAACCGCAAATTCCATCGCAAGTAATTGGATCACAACCAGTAACAACTATGCAACCAATTGCACCTGTTTCTGGGGAGCCGGTATATATAAAAGAAAGTGATGCAAACGGTAATTCTTTATTTGATTTTTAGAAGATAAATCGTTTGGCTTATATGAAAAAATTGCTTATGATAAAGTTAAAAAAGGGGAATTAAGATGAAAATTTTCTTTTTACTAGGTTGTATTGCAGCGGGGCTATCTGTTGCGTTAGGGGCCTTTGGAGCACACGGTTTAGAAAATAAAATTTCTGCGAAAATGTTAGAAGTTTGGAAAACAGGCGTTACATATCAGATGTTTCATGCAGGTGGATTATTCGTAGTTGCTTTATTGATGGATAAGGTTCAATCATCACTTTTAACTACTGCTGGTTGGCTAATGGTAGCTGGGATTATTATGTTCTCAGGTAGTTTGTATGCATTAAGTACGACAGGCATTAAGTTCTTTGGCCCAATTACACCTCTTGGTGGTGTAGCGTTTATTGTGGCGTGGATTCTAGTAGGGACTGCAGTTGTAAAAGGATTATAAAAAACAAAAGCTGGCATTTGCCAGCTTTTTTTTATGGTCTTGGAGTATAAGTTGCTTGTTGACTAGGTAAATACGTAATTTCTTCTGGAAATTCTACGTAATCTAAGTAGATCATTAATAGTAAATAGCGTTTTCCTGATTGCGGTTCACTAATAACGATATGGTCACGGCCGGCTGCTTCAATAATACCTGTATAAGATTGTGTACCAAGGGAACTGCCACGTTCATAAGTCATTACAACTGTAGCTTGCTTACCTTTGTTTAAACGAAGGATATTTTCAATATAGGATTGCTCTAGAGGTAACATGCCTTGAGAAATTGCATATTGAGCTTGCGCAGCTTGAGCTGTTTGTTGTTGCATTGCTTGCTGTTGTTGTTGAGTCATTTGTTGTGGTTGGACATAAGTTCCAGATGGTTGATAAAAACCTGTTCCATAGTACGGATTTTGTTGCTGTGCCATTCAAAAATCCCTCCTCATTTTCATCTCTTAATATACGCTAGGACAGTCTTCACCAGATGGTTGGAAGAAGCAGTGCTTTTTGAAGCGACCAGAGTTTTGTTGGTTATACCAAGTTGGTGGACAAGGACCTTCAGGTCTAAAGAACCATAAGGCAAAGTTAGCGGGCCAAAAACGTTGTCCTTGAATAGTTCGCCTTGCTAAGGCGATATCTTGTTCACGGGCTCTTTGATAAAAATATCCTTTTTGTGTTGCCTCAAAACCACCAGGATTTTGATACACCATTTGACGTAAATTACGAATACTTTTAAAGTCTAAACAATTTCCGCGGACACGATTTACCCCAACGTTTCCGACCATTAACATTCCTTGTTGCCCTTCTCCTTCGGCTTCAGCACGCATCAGTCTAGCTAACAACTTTACATCTGCTTCGTTATAAGCAATAACACCCATTATGTGTCACCTCTCTTTTTGTAATACCTTTTGGAAAGAGGTTTATTTCTAGATGAAGTGTGGAACAATTACTAGTTCATACGTATGAGAAAAAGGACTCAGATATGACAACCAAACGAAGTTTTACATTGAGAGAGGAAAATAAAAAAAGCTAGCGTGAGCTAGCTTTTTTATTAAAAAACTTTAGACCATAAGTTTGAGAAGAAATCTCCAATAGAGCGCATTGTTAAAACAAACCAATTTGCTTTTTCAACTTCTTCTGTCGTTTTTGCAGTAACTTTCATACTTTTACTACCGTCTAAGAAACCATATTTATCAGTTGATTCTAAAGTAATTGAGCCTACTTTGGTATCTTTCTTAATAGGAGCAACTAAATGTCCATCTTCAGAAAGAGATTTATCTAATTCAGTTCCAATTTTATAAGGCTCTTTGCTACCTTTTTTCGCAATTACTGTTATTTCTTTTTCGGGTGCAACAGTTACTTGGTCTTCTTTCCCTTTTACTACAGAGATTGTATTGTTTTTATTAACTTTTAGTTTTTGTTTTTCAAAGTTATTAAATCCATATTCGATTAATTCACGAGATTCCGTGAAACGTTCATCCATTGATTTTGTTTTAATAATAACCGAGATAAGACGTACATCACCACGTTTAGCAGTAATGGTAAATCCGTATCCAGCTGTATCAGAACTTCCGGTTTTTAAACCATCAGTACCTTCATAAGCGAAAGCAGCTCCTGGTAACATCCAATTCCAGTTTTCCATACGAATTGGTTTTGGGTGATTGTCTGGGAAGTTTCTAAATCTTTGTTTTGTATCCTCTAGCATTTCTGGATACTTTGTAATCATTGCTTTTGAAAGCATACCCATATCACGAGCTGACATAGAGTTTTCTGCATTTGGATCAGTACCCTCAGGATGTTTTCCTTTTAAGTCAGCGTTATTTAAGCCAGTAGCGTTTACAAATTTATATTTCTTTAATCCTAGCTTTTTAGCATGTTCATTTGCAAGATTTAAGAAGTTTTTCTCACTTCCTGCAAGAAGTTCTGCTAAAGCAATACTAGATCCATTTGCAGAGAATATAACAATAGAATGATATAATTCTTTTACAGTATATTGACGTCCTTTTTCGAACGGTACATTAGAGAATTCATTATTACGAGAGACTTCATAAGCGTAATCAGAAATATTTACTTTCGTATCCCATGTGATTTTTCCTTCTTTAATTGCTTCTAAAACAGCGTAAACAACAATTAATTTTGACATACTAGCAATAGCTAGCAATTCATCTGGATTTTGCTCGTGAAGTATTTTTCCTGTATCTGCATCAAATAAAAGTGCAGCAGCCGCCTCAATATGTATTTTTTCTTCCGCATGGGATGTTGTTACTCCTAAGGAAGAAATTGACAATACAAGCAATAGTAAAATAGACAAGATTTTTTTCATATAGATTATCACCTTCGCATCGTTATTTAGCATATAGCTCGTATCATTTTAGCATATCTTTACATATAAAAAGGTTACAATTTTACAAGAAATTTGAAAAAATGTTGGTTTTTCTTCAAAAGTGCAGAAAAAAGGAGATTTTTGAGGATAAATATAGAGAAGAATAAAAAAAGGAACGAATTTCGTTCCTTTTCACCATTTATATGTGTAAAAATTTCTCTACTTTTTCGTCTGGTAAAATGTTTCCAACGAAGAATGTTCCAAATTCACCATAACGAGCACTTACTTCATCGAAGCGCATTTCGTATATAAGTTTCTTAAATTGAAGAACATCGTCAGCGAATAATGTTACGCCCCATTCGAAATCGTCGAATCCAACAGATCCTGAAATCACTTGGCGTACTTTACCTGCGTATTGACGACCAATTTTACTATGGCTGTACATCATTTTTTTACGTTCTTCCATAGGAAGCATGTACCAGTTGTCATCACCTTGGCGACGCTTATCCATTGGATAGAAGCAAATATGATTTGCTTTCGGTAATTCAGGATATAAACGAGCTAAAATTTGCGGGTTTTGGTATGGATCCTCATCAGCTGGAAGGTAGTTGCTTAATTCAACAACAGATACGTAAGAATATGCAGGAACCATATATTCAGCTAAAGTTGTTTTATTCAATTCTGTCTCAATTTCATTTAACTCTTCCATTGTTGGACGTAAAATCATAAGCATAATATCAGCTTTTTGGCCAACAACTGTATACATTGCGTGACTACCTTTTTTCGCAGTAGCTACTTCGTTCCATTTTTCAACGACATTTAAAAATTCAGACACTGCTTGTCCGCGTTCGTCGCTAGATAATGTTTTCCATGCAGCCCAATCAATAGAACGTAAATCATGTAAACAATACCAGCCATCTAACGTTGTTGTTGCTTCACTCATTCTATTCACCTCAGTTAATGATAGTTTTACACGTTAACTATAGCATATATAGTTTTAAAATCATCTATATAAAACCTTGGCGCATAAAATTGTCACATTTAAGTGTTTAAGCAAGGTGAATTTAACGGCTGAATTTTATGAAAATATAATCATTTTTATTTTATCTATTTTTTGGGAGCTATAAGTTTAAAATATAGAAGAAAAGCAGTATTCTTAAAGATAGAGTTTTTTTAACATATGTAGGAGGGTTTATTCGTGAGCAACTTATTTACAACAGTAAAAGAAAAAGTTCAAGGAAAAGGCATTTCTATCGTACTTCCTGAAGGAACTGATGAAAGAATTTTAGGCGCTGCAGAGCGTTTAGCAAAAGAAGAGTTAGTAAAACCAATCTTAGTTGGTAATAAGGAAGAAATTAGCGCAAAAGCTGCTAGCATGAATTTAACATTAGCAGGCGTTGATATTTACGACCCAGCTACATACGAAGAAATGGATGCAATGGTAGCATCTTTCGTTGAACGCCGTAAAGGTAAAGCAACTGAAGAAGACGCTCGCAAAATCCTTAAAGACGAAAACTACTTCGGTACAATGCTTGTATACATGGGCAAAGCACACGGTTTAGTAAGTGGTGCAGCTCACTCTACAGCTGATACAGTTCGTCCAGCACTTCAAATTATTAAAACAAAACCAGGCGTTACAAAAACTTCTGGCGTATTCATCATGGTACGTGAAGAAGAGAAATATGTATTCGCTGATTGCGCAATTAACATTGCACCAAACAGCCAAGATTTAGCTGAAATCGGTATCGAAAGTGCGAAAACTGCTGAGTTATTCGGCATTGATCCACGCGTTGCTATGTTAAGCTTCTCTACAAAAGGTTCTGCGAAATCTCCAGAAACAGAAAAAGTTGTAGAAGCAACTCGCATTGCAAAAGAAATGGCTCCTGAGTTAACTTTAGATGGAGAATTCCAATTCGATGCTGCATTCGTACCATCTGTAGCTGAGAAAAAAGCTCCAGGTTCTACAATTAAAGGTGATGCTAACGTATTCGTATTCCCAAGCTTAGAAGCTGGTAATATCGGCTACAAAATCGCTCAACGTTTAGGTAACTTCGAAGCAGTAGGACCAATCTTACAAGGCTTAAACATGCCTGTAAATGATCTGTCTCGTGGATGTAACGAAGAAGAAGTGTACAAGTTAGCTTTAATTACAGCAGCTCAAGCACTTTAATTCTATAATGAATTGAAATAAAGACCGTCGCTATTATAGCGACGGTCTTTATTTTTCTAAGCCAAGTGCTTTATTATTACGATCAATAATGCGTTGTAAATTCGTCTCATATAAAGGAATCTCATCTATTGTTAATTGAGATGGTGTTAACTTTGGAGCGAATTGCTGCAATGTTTTTAAAAGACGCATCATTAAATCTTGTACTGTAATGGTTTCGCCAAGTAATTCTGAGAGTGAGGCCATCGTACTTGGTACAATTTCAGGGTACGTAAAGCGTGTTTCTTCTCCTTGAATTGCTAGGTTGTAGAAATCACGAACGAGTGCGGCACGCTCAGAGCCACTTCCGGTAGCACAGAGATAAATTTGGACAGCGACACCGCCGCGAATACGACGTTGTGAAATACCAGCGAATTTTTGATCGCGAATACTTAAGTCATAACTACCAGGACAGTAAGAGCCAACAATTTCTTTTGCCTCGATAGTAACGTTGTAATCCTTTAACATCTCCTTAATTAAATGCCACATCGTATCGTATCCAAGATCAATATCGATACCTTTTTCTGTTTCTTGGAATAAAAGTGATACGTTTAAAACACCTTCATCAAGCACGACTGCAAGCCCGCCAGAATTACGAACAATAACATTGAAGTTGTGTTGTTTTAAAAAAGAAATACCTTCTTCTAAATGCGGAAGGCGTGAATCTTGAATGCCAAGGACAATTGTATTGTGATGAACCCAAGAACGCATTGTTGCGGCTGACTTGCCATTTCCAATGCTTGTGCATAATGTGTCATCCATTGCGAATGACTGAAGTGCATGGAATGTTGGTCCTAAACTAGACTGATCTACAATGCGCCACTCTGGCTGAGATAAAATGGAACGGGAATTGCTCATATAACTAACCCCTTATCTTTAAAATGACAATCTCTATTATAGCAAAAAATGAAGAATGGAGTTTTCTCACATATAAAGGGGGAGCTTAAAGGTGAAAGAATAAAAAGGATGCATTACATGCATCCTTTTTATTCTGCAATTTTTTCTAAATTACCGTTTCGGTCCATTCGGAAAGATGTTTGAGAACGTTCTTCGTCATCCATGACTGCCAATTTACGAGCACGGTTCATAATGTTCATAAGTGTTTCGTAATCTTCTTGTACAGTATGAGATTGCTTTTCTAATTTTTCTAGTTTCTTTTCTAGTTCCTCATTCCGAA
Source organism: Bacillus cereus group sp. MYBK108-1 (assembly GCF_051917185.1). Classification (NCBI taxonomy): domain Bacteria; kingdom Bacillati; phylum Bacillota; class Bacilli; order Caryophanales; family Bacillaceae; genus Bacillus; species Bacillus cereus group sp. MYBK108-1. The sequence goes on along the minus strand of NZ_JBQAHZ010000025.1, from coordinate 15,334 downwards.
GGATTTGTGCTTTAATTTCTTGTTTCAATCTCGTATTCTCGTTTTCAAGAGCTGTCACTTTTATATTTGAAGATCCGACTGTTTGTAAAAAATAAATAACATCTTGCATTGTCATAGAGCTTCTTGCAGCAGGAGCAGTAGATTCTTGATATGGAATAGCTTCTTTATATTGTACGATTGATTCTTCTTGTACTAATTCTTCATAATCAGTTATCGAATCTGAAGCTGGTGGTGTATAAAGTAAACGTTTTTTCGCTTGTTCACCGCTTGCAGCACGCATTTTATCTTTACGATGTTTTTTTGCTAGTTGAAGAGCTTGTTCATAGCTATAGCGAACAACAGCATTCCAGCGGAAACCACAAGCAGCAGATGTACGATTTAACTGATCCCCTACTTCCTCAAATGCATTTAATTGCGTACTTCCTTCTCTAACATGACGAAGTACCGTTTCAGCAAGTAATAAATCATCCTCATCTGTCCAAGCATCTTGTCTTACTTTCATAGATTCAACTCCCTTTCTTTTTATGAACTTCCTATTTTTATAATGGGCAAAAAAATAAACTTTTATACAAAGCTTTTAAAAATATGGTAGATTTCGATGAAAGGTAAAAATTTTCCCATGAATGGTGAGCGCTTCTGTAGGAGAGCATATAAATATGTATCATTATGTAGAGAATAGGCTTTGTAGGGAAACTTGCAACGAGCTTCAAAGAGCGGTAAAATACCATTTAGTGTTTATTTTTAAATGTACTTGAGAAAAGTTTAAAATAGAGGAAGTGTTATGTAATGGGAAACGAGTTTCGCGTGTGCGATGACTGTCAGGCAACGAACATTAAAACGTTAGTTCCGAAGTTAAAAAAAGTAGATTCATGTGCAACGATTGAAGTTGGATGTCAGTCTTACTGTGGTCCTGGTCGTAAAAAATCATTCGCATTTGTAAATAACCGTCCAGTTGCGGCTCCAACAGAAGATGAGTTAATCGTGAAAATTGAAGCAAAGTTAAATAAGTAAGAAAAAGAAGAGTGAAAAGATTACTCTTCTTTTTTTATGCCCATAAGAGGAATGATTTATTCTGCGAAAGTACTCTTGTGTGGACGAACATTTTCTAAAGGATGAACATAACTTTTGTATTAAAATACCAATTTGTATAAATTTATATTTCAAAATAATGGTTGACAGTCTTTTAAAGCGATAGGTAGAATAGAAGTGTCTGATTCTGAGAATCATTATCAGGGAAATAACAATTCACCTAATTTTTTTATTACTATTTGAGAATAAATTTCATTTCAATAAATATATGTTTTTGGTTAGGATGGTTGAGGGATGGAAGCGAGCGCAAGCAGTATAGAACAGCAAGAAGAGAATGTTAAAGAGATTAAGAGCAGACCGCTCATCGCTTCTATTATTTTAGTAGCGGGTACAATTTTGTTAGCTTTAAGCATGGCAGTTTCTATTTCTTTTGGGGCTGCAGATATTAGTTTAAAGACTGTATGGCAAGCTGTATTTCAGTTTGATGGATCTATTACACATCATAACGTAATTCAAGAGCTTCGCATGCCTAGAGCAATAGGGGGCGTAGTTGCAGGTGCCTTTTTAGCGGTATCAGGAGCAATTATGCAAGGTATGACGCGAAATCCACTTGCTTCACCATCGTTAATGGGGATTACAGATGGAGCTGTATTTGGAATTGCAATTATGTATGCATTTTTCCCTAATTCACCTTATTTAATGTTTGTTATCGCATCTTTTATTGGAGCTGCGTTTGGTGCAAGCATTGTATATGGAATTGGATCTTCTTCACCAGGTGGATTAACACCTGTGAAATTAGCTTTAGCAGGTGCAGCTATTAGTGCTTTATTAGGAGCAATTTCATCTGGAATCGCATTGTATTTCAATCTTGCCCAAGAGGTGAGTATGTGGAATGCAGGCGGAGTCGCTGGAGTGAAATGGCAAAGTATTAATATGTTAGTGCCAATTGGCCTTATTTGTCTTTTTATCGCAATTATGATGTCGAGATATATTACAATTTTGAGCTTCGGTGAAGAAATTGCGATTGGACTTGGTCAAAATACGACATTGATTAAATTTATCGGAACAGTACTTGTTCTTGTTTTAACGGGTTCCGCAGTTTCCATGGCAGGATCAGTTGGATTTGTTGGTCTTGTAATTCCGCATATGACTCGTTTCCTCGTAGGCTCGGACTATAGATGGGTTATTCCATGTTCTGCGGTCTTAGGTGGGCTGTTAATTGAATGTGCAGATATGTTATCTCGCGTTATTAACCCGCCATTTGAAACGCCAATTGGAGCAATTACAGCGCTAATTGGGGTTCCATTCTTCCTCTACTTAGCACGTAATGAAGGGAGAGGAAAGATGTGAGGACGAGTGTCTTAACAAAAAAGAACATTTCTATATTAACGATTTTAGTAGGACTAATCGTTTCTATATTTCTTATTAGTTTAAATACAGGAACTTTTAAAATCCCGCCAATGGACGTATTAAAGTCATTGGTTGGACTAGGGGCTGAAGATCAGTCTGTTATTTTATTTGAATTCCGTATGCCGCGTATGGTAATTGCTATACTAGTCGGATCTGCTTTAGCTATGTCAGGCGCGATTTTGCAAGGTTTATCACGAAATCCGCTTGCTGATCCAGGTATTATAGGTATTAATGCTGGAGCGGGATTAACAGTTGTTATATTCGTCTACTTCTTCTTCGGGAAAGTAGGGACTGGTACATTTTTATCTGTATTCATTCTCCCATTCTTCGCACTAGTTGGAGCGATATTAGCAGCGGTAATTATTTATTTACTAGCATGGAAAGACGGCGTTTCATCGACTCGATTAATACTAGTCGGTATTGCCGTTGCAGCTGGATTTGGAGCTGTTAGTTTAATTTTCTCTATGAAGATGACATCTAACGATTTTCGTTTTGCTACGATTTGGCTGGCGGGAAGTCTATGGGGTACAGATTGGAAATTCGTATTAAGTGTACTTCCATGGATGGTTATTTTCTTACCGCTTGCTATAAGTAAAGCACACATATTAAATGTAATGAACCTAGGCGATTCTACAGCAGTTGGCCTTGGTGTAAACGTAGAAAAAGAAAGGCGTAAATTATTATTTATTGCAGTTTGTTTAGCAGGGGCATCTGTTGCTGTTGCCGGCGGAATTGGCTTTATCGGTTTAATGGCCCCGCATTTAGCAAGGCGCCTTGTTGGTGGTAAACATCAAATTATGTTGCCCACAGCTGCGCTAATAGGAACGTTTTTACTTTTATTCGCAGACGTAATTTCAAGAAGTGTACTAACAACTTCAGAAATACCAGTCGGTCTTGTTATTTCTGTAATTGGTGCACCGTATTTTATTTATTTACTTATGAGGACAAAATAAAGGGAGGCTTTTCGTATGGCAACTTTAGCGGTGGATGCGGTATCGGTTGGCTATAATGAAGGTTTAATTATTGATGGATTAACAGTTGAAATTCCGGAAGGGAAAATTACAACAATTATTGGACCAAATGGTTGTGGGAAGTCCACATTATTAAAAACGGCGTCTCGTATTTTGAAGGCAAAGCAAGGTACTGTTTATCTTGACGGAAAAGCAATTGAGAAACAGCCAACGAAAGAAATTGCAAAGAAAATGGCGATTTTACCACAAACTGCAGAAGTGCCAACGGGTCTTACTGTATTTGAGCTTGTGTCATATGGAAGATTCCCTCATCAAAAAGGGTTTGGCACGTTGAAAGAAGAGGATTATCGCTACATTAACTGGGCACTTGAAGTGACAGGAATGAAAGAATTTGCGAATCGTCCAGCAGAAGCGCTATCAGGCGGTCAACGTCAACGTGTTTGGATTGCAATGGCTCTTGCACAAGGAACAGAATTACTTGTATTGGATGAACCAACGACGTACTTAGATATGGCTCATCAATTAGAAGTATTAAACTTATTGAAAAAGTTAAATGAAGAAGAAGGTAGAACGATTGTTATGGTTATCCATGACTTAAATCACGCTTCTCGTTTCTCCGATCATATGATTGCATTAAAAGCAGGTAAGTTAATGAAACAAGGAACGCCAGATGAAGTTATGACAAGTGAAACACTTCGTAACGTATTTGAGATTGAAGCTCAAATCGTTCCATGTCCAGTAAACTGTAAGCCAATTTGTTTAACATATGATTTAGCGATGATTAGTAATCAATTGCGTAAAAAAGCATAAGTAGAACCCCCTCGTGAAGAGGGGGACTTCTAATGGACGTTGAGCTTCTTATATAAGAATGGGAAGTTGAACGCCCGTTAGAATGGGTTATTAACAACAATTAATAAATATATATTAATTAATTGTTATCTTTGTTTCTTATAGTTCGTTGTAACTTATAAGATAAATACAGCTAGAAGGAGTGGGAACATGAAGAATTTTAAAATGGCACTATTAGCAATGGTACTAGTTGTGACTTCTGTACTATTTGCAGCTTGTTCTAACAAAGAAGAAGAAAAGAAAGCAGATGCAAAGACTGAAGAGCGCACTGTAAAACATGCAAAAGGGGAAATTAAAATTCCTGCAAACCCAAAGAAAATTGCTGACCTTAGTGGTTCAACAGAAGAATTATTAATTTTCGGTATGAAACCGGTTATTACTGCTAATACATCTCAAGAAAAAATTGATGCACATATTGAAAAGAAACTAAAAGACGTTAAACCAGTTGGTTCTGCTTGGGGCGATAAAATTAACATCGAAGCAGTAGCTGCTGCAAAACCAGATTTAATTCTTGTAAATAATCGTCAAGAAAAGATTTATGATCAATTATCTAAAATTGCACCAACAGTTATGTTAAACACTCCATTAGATCAATGGCGTCCAAAATTTGAAGAAGTAGGTCAAATCTTCGGTAAAGAAAAAGAAACAAAAGAATGGTTCAAAAAGTATGATGAAAAAGCAAGCAAATTACATGACAAAATCGTCGCTAAAACTGGTGAAGCAACATTTATGAAAATGGCTGCATATCCAAATGCTTTCCGCGTATACGGTGACTACGGTTACGGTAGCGTAATCTTTAATGATTTAAAACTACCAGCAGTTAAAGGTACACCAACTGATAAACCGTTAGTACAAGTACAAAAAGAAGCTTTAATCGATTACAACCCAGATTACTTATTCGTGTTTACAACTGGTGACGGTTCTCAGCGCTTGAAAGAATTCCAAGAAGAATCAATTTGGAAAAACATGAACGCTGTTAAAAACAACCACGTATTTACAATTAAAAATGAAGACTTAAACAAAGGTTACTTCCCACTTGGGAAAGATATGATCTTAGACGAAGTTGCTGAATTCGTTTTAGGTAAATAATGTATAAAGGAAATCACTTTTACTTCGGTAAAGGTGATTTTTTCTTTTTATAAAGGGAATTAATACAGTCTTTCATTTCTTTCTGTTTCTCATTTCGTTTATAATATAAAGTAAGAATGTAGTAAAGAAAGGGGGATGTCGGAAAGTGGTATATTTAAACGACAAACTCAGCGAAACAAAAGTGTTTAAAGACCCAGTACATAAATATGTGCACGTGCGTGATCGTGTTATTTGGGATTTAATCGGAACGAAAGAATTTCAACGCTTGCGCCGTATTAAGCAGCTTGGAACGACATTTTTTACATTTCACGGTGCAGAGCATAGTCGCTTTACTCATTCGTTAGGTGTATACGAAATTATTCGTCGTATGATTGATGATGTGTTTGATGGCAGACCAAATTGGAATGCTGAAGATAGATTGTTATGTTTATGTGCGGCATTACTTCATGATGTCGGCCACGGCCCATTTTCTCACTCGTTTGAAAAAGTATTTTCATTAGATCATGAGAAATTTACGCAAAAGATTATCGTTGGCGATACGGAGATTAATGATGTATTAAGTCGTGTTGATAAGGAGTTTCCACAAAAGGTAGCAGATGTAATTGCAAAAACGTCTACTAATAAATTAGCGATTAGTATGATTTCGAGTCAAATTGATGCGGATCGTATGGATTATTTATTAAGAGATGCTTATTTTACAGGCGTAAAGTACGGAAACTTCGATATGGAACGTATACTGCGTGTAATGCGTCCGTATGGGAATCAAGTAGTCATTAAAAATAGTGGTATGCATGCTGTTGAGCATTACATTATGAGTCGTTATCAAATGTATTGGCAAGTATATTTCCACCCGGTAACGCGAAGTGCAGAAGTTATTTTAACGAAGATTTTACACCGTGCGAAATCACTGCACGAGAAGTATTATACATTTAAAAATCATCCTGTTCATTTCTATTCTTTATTTGAAGAAGAAGTAACAGTAGAGGATTATTTAAAGTTAGACGAGAACGTTATGTATTACTACTTCCAAGTATGGCAGGAAGAAGAAGATCCAATTTTAAGCGATTTATGCCGCCGTTTTATGAATCGAAATCTATTTAAATATGTAGAGTTTACAGATAAACACGGTTTAGATAATTGGATGGAATTAAGTAGTTTATTTAAAAAGATTGGACTTGATCCGGAGTATTATTTAGTAGTTGATTCAACATCAGACTTACCGTATGACTTTTATCGTGCAGGAGAAGAAGAAGAGCGTCTACCAATCCTACTTCTTATGCCAAACGGAGAGCTTAGAGAGCTTTCACGTGAGTCGGATATTGTTGAGGCGATTACAGGTAAGAAAAGAACGGATCAAAAGCTATTCTATCCACATGATTTAATCTATGAAGATGGAAGAAAAGGAAAATATAAAGAGAGAATTATTGAGTTGTTAGAAGGAAAGAAATAAGAAGCAGCTAATGGCTGCTTCTTATGAAAAAACTTGAAATTATTTGTCGCTTAAGCGTTTTCCGCCAACTGCATAATGGTTTTTAGACATTTCTTCGATGAAAACAACGATGTTTTCTTCAGGAGCACCAGTTGTTTCGCTTACTGCTGCTGTTACTTTCTCAGCAAGAGCTTTCTTTTGTTCTTCTGTGCGTCCTTCTAGCATTTTCACTGTTACGTATGGCATGTACAATCGCTCCTTTTATGTAAGTTACACTCTTATTATAGCGGATTATGGGGAAGAACAATCGAAAAAACAAATAATTTCTTTTTTTGACATATGGAAGAGGAGATGAAGTATGGATCAGTTATTTAGATATCCATTGCACGAAATTCCGTTAGTAGCAATGGCAATTATTATTGCACTATCCGTTCATGAATTTGCACATGCATATGTTGCATATAAATTTGGGGACGATACAGCAAAGAGACAAGGGCGTTTAACGTTATCACCGATGGCCCATTTAGACCCTATCGGTTTGATTGCAGTATTAATTCTTGGATTCGGTTGGGCAAGACCAGTTCCTGTTAATCCATATAACTTTAAAAGACCGCGTCTGGCAGGTATATTAGTTTCAATTGCAGGGCCGATTAGTAACTTAATTTTAAGTGCAATTGGTTTAATTATTTGGTATAGCTTATTAAAATTTGGTGTATTATACTCAATTCCATCTGCAGTGGCAGATACGTTAGCTCAATTTTTCCAGATTTTTATTATGCTGAATATCGTTTTACTTGTATTTAACTTATTACCGATCCCGCCACTTGATGGGTATCGCGTAGTGGAAGATTTAGCGCCAGCAAATATTCGCGCAAAAATGACACAGTATGAAAAATACGGGGCAATTGCGTTATTAATTCTCGTTATTACACCGCTTAGTAATTACACAATTCAACCTATTTTCCAGGTAGTTATTCCGCATGTATTTGTATTTTTAGACAGCATCATTGCGCCTATTTTTGGCCTTTTATAATTTTTAAGTGAGGAGGATTTTACATATGACAGAGAAAAAGAAAAAAATCGGTTTTAATATCGTGAAAAATGATTCAACAGATGGACATGGTGGATTTGGTGTTGGAGCATTAAGCTTAGAAAACATTTCACCTGTATTTGTTGATGTACTAGAGAAGACTGCATTCGTTGATATCGGTGCGATGCATGCGCGTAGTACAGTAGAAAAAGGTATTAAGTTTTTAACAAATAAAGATGAAGTTCCAAATGGAAAACCATTTTGGCTTGTTTGGGTAACAATTGAAAGAACTGCGACAGGTGCGTATTACGCAGGTGTAACAGCTTGTGAAATGACAGTTGACCGTGAGATTCGCCGCGGATATAAATCACTTCCAGAACACGTAAATAAAATGGATAAATCATTGAAGCGTCACATTATGGTTGACCATATGGATGAATCATCTAAAAAGGTACTTGGTACGTTCTTGAAAGAACATAATGAAGCGATTTGGAACGAATCTAGTGAAGAATTGCGCCGTGCATTATTAAGTGAATAAAAAATAGCTGACGGATGCCCGTCAGCTATTTTTTTTACCAAGGAAGATATTTTTTCCACCAATTTGTTTTTTTCTTTTCTTCAGTTGTTTTTTCAAATTCTTCTTTATCATCGACGTGATCCATACAATATTCAGTCGGTTCGGTACCTTTAGCGAAATACATTTTCACAGAAATAGGACAATTTTTTGTAGCAATTTTACCGTTCTCTGGATTGATATTAACCGCTACGACGTCACTTGGTTGTTTAAATTCTTTTTTAGGCTGTCCATCTAAGCCCTTCTCCATCGTATCAGTCCATATTTTCTTCGCATACCCCTGTTCTGCTACGTTTGAAATAGATTTAGGTTGATCATATCCGACCCATACACCTGTTACGATTTGCGGAGTAAATCCGATCATCCAACTATCCGTTTCAGTAGAACCAGATTTGCCGGCATATGTTCTTGATAATTTTGATAACATCGATTGGCCAGTTACAGCAGCATAGCTGCTTAGTTTCTTATTAAACATACCAGTCATCATTTCTTCCATTACAAACGCTTTGCTCTTGTCGAGAACTTGTTTACTCTCTAAATGAGCATCGTATAATATATTTCCTTCATGATCCATAATGCGGCGAATGAAAGTAGGTTTTACTTCTTTTCCACCGTTTGCGAACATGCTATAAGCGTTAACCATTTCAATTGGTTTTACTGGTGATGTACCGAGAGCTAGAGAAGGCACATCTTTTAATGCACTTTTAATTCCAAATTGTTTCGCTGTTTTTGCTAGCGTGTCATCTCCTAAAAACAAATTCGTTTTCACAGCATAAATGTTATCAGAGACTGCGAGAGCTTGTGCCATCGTTACGAAATCATCTGCATAATAATCTTTATAGTTCTTCGGTTTATACTTTGAAACGCCGTCACCTAGGGTGAATACAGTATATTCGCTTTTTAAGCGCGTAGCAGGCGTGAATCCTCGTTCTAATGCCGCATAATATAGAAATGGCTTAAATGTAGAACCAGGCTGACGAACGGCTTGTGTAGCCCTGTTAAATTGACTCATATTATAATCAGTTCCACCAACAAGAGCAGCCACTTCACCTGTCGTTGGATTCATAGAGACGAGAGCAGTTTGTATGTTTGTTGTGTCAGGTATATGATCTTTTACAGCTTGTTCTGCTACAGCTTGTAGTTTAGGGTCTAGCGTTGTATAAATTCGTAAGCCACCTCGTTGTAAAGCTTGTTCGTCTAATCCAACATCACGAAGAAGCGAAGCTTGTACAGCATCTTGGAAATATGGTGCGACCTCTGCTACTTTTTTCGTATCTAATGAGGCAAAAGTTAGTGTCTCTTTCTTCGCTAAGGTTGCTTGTTGCTTCGTAATATATCCTTGCTTCACCATTTCATCTAATATGAGAGCTTGTCGTCCTTTAGCGCGATCCTCTTTCAAAAAGGGAGAATAGACACTTGGCCCTTTCGGGATACCTGCCAGCATACTAGCTTCTGCTAATGTTAACTCTTTTGCCGTTTTATCGAAATATAGACGGGACGCAGCTTCGATGCCATAAGCGCCATGTCCGTAATAAATTGTATTTAAATATCCTTCTAAAATATGATTTTTATTATAGTTTACTTCAAGGCGGATAGTGTACATTGCCTCTAATAATTTTCGTTTCCACGTTTTATCATGATCTAAATACAGATTACGCGCGTATTGTTGTGTAATTGTACTAGCTCCTTGTACCTTTGCCATCGCTTTTAAATCAGCAACAATTGCACCTGCAATCCGTTTCACATCGAAGCCGTGATGTTTATAAAATCTTTGATCTTCAATAGAAAGGGTCGCTTCTTTTACATAAGGTGAAATTTCATTAAGAGAGACATTGTAACGTTTTTGAATTTCGTTACTTTGTCCAATAACAGTATCATCGTTTGCGTAAAAGACGCTTGTTTGCGGGACCGCAACAGGAGGAGGTCCCATAATTTTTGCAACTATAATAATAACAAAAAAAGAAAAAACGAAGAAAAGGACGCACGAAAACATTGCGGTGAAGAAAAGACGTTTATATTTTTTAAGTTTTGGATTCATAGTTTGATCCATCTTTTTTCAGCCCCTCATTAATACAAGCGTTATTGTATTAGTATTGAGGGTTTTCGTTTATTTTAAACAATGAAATTTCGAAAATAAAAAGCTCCTTCCATTAAGAAAGGAGCTCAAAGGCACGTGCTGGCCAATCGGTAATGATGACATCTACACCATAATCAATCATAGTTTGTAAATCTTTGTATTCGTTAATTGTATATGGACGGAAAACATATCCTTGCTCTTGTGCTAACTGCACAAATTCTTTCGTTAATAACTGGAAGTTTGGATGTAATCCACTTGCTTCTCTATGTTTTGCTTCGGAAATTGGATCAGTAAGTGGTGTATCATATAAAATTGCTCTTGGGATTTCAGGAGCAATTTCTGCTAATAATGAAACAGAGTCATGGTTAAATGATGAAAATACAATTTGATTAGAAAGATGATATTCACGCACAAGTGCAACAGCTTTTTCCTCAATATTTGGGTAATGAATAACATCTGTCTTTAATTCAATATTTAGTTGTAAGTTCGTTGTGGAAAGCCAAATGAAAACCTCACGCAACGTTGGGATTTTTGCTTCATGGAAAGAAGGGTCTTTATAGCTACCAGCGTCCAATAATTGTAGTTCCTCTACCGTTTTTTCAGAAACAAGTCCAACGCCATTTGTTGTACGATCGACGGTTTCATCGTGAATTACGACAAGTTCACCATCTTTTGATAAGTGGACATCGAGTTCAATTCCGTGAGCACCAATGCGTTCTGCTTCTTGGAAGGCAATCATCGTATTTTCGGGATGTGTTCCTTTTACTCCGCGGTGAGCGAAAATAAGTGGTTTACTCATGTGAAATTCTCCTTATTATCTCTTTTCTTTTATTATGAAACTGCTTTAGGGAAAATACAATTGAATATGACAAACATTTACAAAAGTCTAACAGTTGCAGAAAAGTTAACGTTAACGTAAAATGTAATAATCAAGTGAAGGGAGGAATAAACATGTATAAAATTGATGAAGTAACAAAGCAAGTCGGTTTAACAAAACGTACACTTCGTTATTATGAGGAAATTGGTTTAATTCATCCCCCAGAACGTAGTGAGGGAAATATCCGTCTGTATACGGATGAGGATATTGCCAGAATTAAAAGAATTGTAGAAGCGAAAGAAGTGCTAGGAATCACACTTCAAGAAATGCAGCATTTCTTATCACTAAAAGAAAGAATGGAGCAAAGAAGAAATAGCGAAAATCCTCGTGATCGTGAAGTGATTCAAGAAATTAAAGATATGCTTGAAAAACAAGTGCAAACGTTAGACGAAAAAATGGAGCAAATGCAACGTGTAAAGGCAGAACTAGAAGATAGTTTACATCGTGCAGTAACATTTTTAGAGAGCACAAAAGGAGAGTAATCAAAATGGAGAGCAAACAAAAACTAGGGAGATTGATTACAGTGGTGGCTACCTTCCTTGCCTTTTCGGGTATAGGAGTAGTCGACCCAATTTTGCCGATTATTGCAGAGAAAATTGGTGCATCGCATTGGCAAGTTGAAATGTTATTTACCGCTTATATTTTAACGATGGCAATTATGATGTTACCAGCTGGTATATTTGCATCGAGATTTGGTGATAAACGGATGATGACAATCGGTCTTGCGATTGTGACTGTATTTGCGTTTATATGTGGTATGTCACAAACGATTGCTCAATTATCTCTTTTCCGCGCTGGATGGGGATTAGGGAATGCGATGTTCTTCGCGACGGCGATGACTTTATTGATTGCATTAAGTAAAGAAGTTCATGAAGCAGTAGGATTATACGAAGCAGCTATCGGCTTAGGTATGGCTGGCGGACCGTTATTAGGCGGGATATTAGGTGGTCATTCTTGGCGTTATCCGTTTTTCGCGACGAGTATTTTAATTTTCTTAGCATTTATTTTAGTATTCTTTTTTGTAAAAGAACCAGAACGAAAAGTGAAGCGTAAGGCTGCTGGCGTAGGGGAATTACTTAACCTGGTGAAGTATAAACCATTTATGCAAGGTGCCATTTCAGGGATGCTATACTACTACGGATTTTTTGTCGTGTTAGCATATTCACCACTTATTATGCATTTATCAGCTATTCAATTAGGCTTTGTATTTTGCGGATGGGGACTCGCGTTAGCTTACGGTTCTGCAATTTTAGCACATAAGCTAGAAGGGAAATATGAACCAAAAACATTATTGAAGGGTAGTTTACTCGTATTTGCGATTTTCTTAATTGCACTATTCTTTGTGAAAATTATGTGGTTACAAATTACTCTTATCGTTTTATCAGGATTGGCGTCTGGCTTAAACAATGCATTATACACAAGTTATGTAATGGATATTTCACCTTATGAAAGATCTGTTACGTCAGGTGTTTATAACTTTGTTCGTTGGTTAGGTGGTGCGATTGCTCCGATTTTATCAGGAATTATCGGTCATACTGTTTCACCACAAAGTCCGTTTTTAGTAGGTGGAATTGTGGTGTTAGTTGGTTGTATTATGATCCTAATTCCAATTCGTAAACCAGTAGAAATAGAGACAAAAGCCCTTTCTTAAGAAAGGGTTTTCTTTCCTTTTACGGTGCAAACCCTTTCCGCACATATGTTAGAACCCTCTGACTAAAATATATTTTCGGTATTTTTGTACTTTTAACTATACATTTTGGATGTTTTGTTTTATTTTTGTTAGGGGACATTAATGATGTCCCTATTATAAATTTGCATTGAAAGGCGTGATTGTACGATGGAACTATGGTTCACTGAAAAACAAACAAAACATTTTGGGATTACGGCGCGTATTAACCGCACATTACATACGGAGCAAACAGAATTCCAAAAACTTGATATGGTTGAAACGGAAGAGTTCGGAAACATGCTTATTTTAGATGGCATGGTTATGACAACAGAAAAGGACGAGTTCGTTTATCACGAAATGGTAGCGCACGTACCTTTATTTACACATCCAAACCCTGAAAACGTATTAGTTGTTGGTGGCGGTGATGGTGGTGTTATTCGTGAAGTGTTAAAACACCCAAGTGTAAAGAAAGCAACTCTTGTTGAAATCGATGGAAAAGTAATTGAGTACTCTAAACAATACTTACCATCAATTGCAGGCGCATTAGATAATGAGCGTGTAGAAGTAAAAGTAGGAGACGGTTTCCTACATATCGCAGAAAGCGAAAATGAATACGATGTAATTATGGTAGATTCTACTGAGCCAGTAGGACCAGCAGTAAACCTATTTACAAAAGGCTTCTACGCTGGAATTTCAAAAGCGTTAAAAGAAGATGGTATTTTCGTTGCACAAACGGACAACCCTTGGTTCACACCAGAGTTAATTACAACTGTGTTTAAAGACGTAAAAGAGATCTTCCCAATCACTCGTTTATACACAGCAAACATTCCAACTTACCCAAGTGGTCTTTGGACGTTCACAATTGGATCTAAAAAACATGATCCATTAGAAGTAAGTGAAGAGCGTTTCCACGAAATCGAAACGAAATACTACACAAAAGAATTACACAATGCAGCATTCGCATTACCGAAATTTGTTGGCGATTTAATTAAGTAAGAGAATTGTATCAAACAAATAAAGTGTAAGTAGCTCATTTAAGGTGTTTGTCCAGAAGACTTGAACATGCTAGCTACTTACACTTCTGTAGAGAAAATCGTCTTCTTGTTGTTAAAAAGAAGACCCGGTAAATCGAGAAAGAGGAGCAATTCGCTCCAAATTTGAGAAATAGTGAAAGGTTGGGATACCTTAAGTTCCACATAAGGAGGAAAAGAATATGCGTTTTGATGAAGCTTATTCAGGTAAAGTATTTATTAAAAGTCATCCAAGTTTTGAAGAGTCAAAGGTAGTTATTTATGGGATGCCTATGGATTGGACAGTAAGTTACCGTCCGGGATCTCGTTTTGGCCCTGCACGTATTCGTGAAGTATCAATCGGTCTTGAAGAATATAGCCCGTATTTAGATCGTGAACTAGAAGAGGTAAAATATTTTGATGCGGGTGATATCCCATTACCATTCGGAAACGCACAACGCAGCTTAGACATGATTGAAGAGTATGTATCAAAACTTTTAGATGCCGATAAGTTTCCACTAGGTCTCGGCGGTGAGCACTTAGTGTCTTGGCCAATTTTTAAGGCAATGGCAAAAAAATATCCGGATTTAGCAATCATCCACATGGATGCTCATACTGATTTACGTGAATCGTATGAAGGGGAGCCTTTATCCCACTCTACACCAATTCGTAAAGTGTGTGATTTAATTGGTCCGGAAAACGTATATTCTTTCGGAATTCGTTCTGGAATGAAGGAAGAATTTGAATGGGCGAAAGAAGTAGGTATGAACTTATACAAATTTGACGTATTAGAACCGTTAAAAGAAGTATTACCGAAACTTGCTGGCCGCCCAGTCTATGTCACAATCGACATTGATGTATTAGACCCAGCTCACGCTCCAGGAACAGGAACGTTAGAAGCTGGCGGTATCACATCTAAAGAATTATTAGATTCCATCGTAGCAATTGCAAATTCAAATATAAATGTAGTTGGAGCAGACTTGGTAGAAGTAGCTCCAGTCTACGACCATAGTGATCAAACACCAGTCGCAGCAAGCAAATTCGTGCGGGAAATGCTGCTCGGTTGGGTGAAATAAAAGTGAAGCCGACTGTTTAGGCCCGGTGGCTAAGGTTCTTTCCTGCAAAAGGCGCTTTTTGCCTCGAAGGAAGAAGCGAAGCCACCGATCATTCTAGCCACTGCAGCTAGATAAAATAAAAGCCCTCTATATGTGAAGTGAACCCGAATAGTGGTACATGAAAAAAACACCTCCTGAATTCGCATACTAAGTATGCAAATTTAATGGAGGTGTTTTTCGTTTGAAGACAAGAGTTCATTACCCA